>CAZYEM010000007.1:13432-18930 GCA_964646395.1 uncultured Bacteroides sp. | reverse complement strand
GCCTCTCGATTAATACGTTCCAATTCAGGAAATCCTTTGCTAATAAGATTATCATTTAATTTAAACATAGTAGGCTTCTTGGTAGTTGGATGAATGGTAATGGTAAATAACATAGCAATGATTTGATTACACTTAATGGCATGATTGACTTGCATTTGAAACATAGATTTTACAATCTTATGCACCTCAGTTGTAGTTTGGGGTGTTAATGAAATTTCATCTGTTAATGGTTTATTATCGGAAGAAGTACACATTTTTTCATCACGTTTATTGATAATGCCAGAGAGTCCTTTCTCTTCTAACTCTTGTGGATGATCTGGGATGTTACTCATGTATTGGTTTGCTAGGGTTGTCATAAATGCGACATAGTCCTCAAAGGTAGAATGACCATCTACTTTATTTTTTCCAATAATGAGATTGGGGGATCCAATCATAATGGTATCGTAAAATAGATTGGCTAAGGCAAAGAGACCAGGATGCTCACTAAGTGCTTTTCCACTTTTTGGAAGTCCAATTCGTTCAGTGCTTTTTCCAGCAAATGCGACACTACATATCTGAGAAATACCAGGTTGATTGGGAAATGGTTCTGTTTTTAGGAGTTGAAGAGCGCGTGCGATACAATGTCCAAGTGGTCTACGTGTAGTAAGGTTATCTATCATGTCTTCCACTTGTAAATGGGAGGTAATACCCACTTCGGATTTGGGAGAGATGCCACGATCACCACGATCACCACGATCACCACGAACACGTTCACCACTTTCTTTCATAGCGCTCTTGATATAGATAATGATTTCTGAGAAGAGATTCGCCATAAAGGAGGGCATATCCGTAATAGATCGATCTTTGATAATATAGGTTGGTTTACCACTTATCACGATATTTTCTATATAAAAGATCTGATCAAACTTATTGACGACGATGGTTTCACCCACTATGTTTTTAAAGGTAAGCTTACCTATTTTGACTTTGATTCGATCGGGACTCATGAGTGTGTAAAAATGTAATGTATGATATTGATTGACGCCTGGTATGTTAATAAAGCAGGTTGCATTCTGATAGGTATTCGGTGGAGGAATTCCGTAAGTGGGTATGGGTTTGTCAGAGGAATCTTTTAGCGAATCTTCCATTTTGATAGAGACTGTACCTTTATCTTCGCCCGATCCAATATATCGTGTTTTGTATCCAACAGACGTTTGTGTGTCTCCTGTTAAAAAAGCACGAATCCATTCAAAATTTTTTAATGGGATGGTAGAAGATGGGGGTGGATAAGTAGTAGGAGATAATAATTCTGCTGCACCACCTCTTCCATAATAGGGAGCTTGCGCATAATGTCCAGGAGTCATCAGACGCGCATTGGTTCCTTTCGGAAAGGTACTCATCAGACCACTAGATGTCATGGCATTCATATCATCAATGAGGGTAAGGGCGAGTGCTCCATAAATCTGAAAAATACGAGTATAAAAATAAGCGACGATCAAGCATAAACTTTGTCGCTCTTTTTCTTGTTCACCTTTTGGATTGACTAAATCCTCCACTCGCCGAAAGGTAACTAATCCCTTCGCATCCCTTTCAGGAAAGACGCGAAGTTCATAGAAATGTTGATAGATAGCGTTTGCCTTGAATAAGACATATTTTTTACACTCTGATTCTTTAGACATATGTAATAAATCCCGTACACTCAATTGTTTTATCATATAATTAAGTAGTTCATCCATAATCATACGTGTATATTCGTTTTTGTCAAATGCTTGCGCATGTGTTATCCCATCTATCGGGCTCGATGAACTAGAACCCATTCTACTCTCTCTTTTATTTTTCTTTTTCTTTTTCTTTTCTTATAACACCGTTTCAAGAATCTCATGATACGATTCCAGACGGCGCAAACATTTCTGTAACGTAGCCACCGATATTTCACTCGCTTCCGCTATCTTTGTAACAGGAATCGTAAGAATGTCGCACCGTTTAATGACAAACGCAATGCATCCCGCTGCTAAACTAGGTGGCATGTTCTCCTGCGATAATCCAGCCTCCTCCGCTTTTTCAGCGATTCGTACACAAAGGGTATGCAGATGTTCAATCTGATGACGAGGAATAGGGAGACGTGAAAGCGGCAATTGAATGTATTCTATCGCCTTGGTACTCGATTGACTCGGCTTATTCGTCGCATTCATATGAAGGAGTCCCTTCTGACGAGCAAGCGCCATCACTTCCTGCATTTGTTTAAGTGCTTTGGTAAAGGTAGCGGAGGTCAGTCCGAAAATGTCTGTGATTTCTTTTGGTTTTCTCGGAGATCCTGATTGCTTCAGACTCATATAGAGACAAGCGGAGAGAAGCGCATCGCGACTGAGACCTTGACGTCCGCCGATTTCTTGTAATGTCGTATAGAGATTTTTAGATTCTTCAATAATGGAATGATTGATACCTGAATTCAAACCGATGAGGGAAAGTCGTTCGCACGTTTGAATGAAAGAACGCTCTTTATAGGGAACGGTATTCCATGAATGATACTTTCTCACCCGATACATTGCTTTTGCGGTACCGTATCCATGTAGAATGACGGTACCAAGCGATGCTTCAGGCAATCGTGGATCCTGTGGAGCACCGACGCGTGTAGGATCGCCACCACGATCCTCTTGGGCAAAGTAGCGATATTCAGCGGTATTATCAAAGGGACGAGCAATGATGTAACCGCACTCTTTACAAGTGAGCAGGTCCGTGGAATAGAGGCAGTCGGTATTGAAACATTGAGGGCATGTATCAATGTCTACGATGGGTGACGGAGACTTATCGGGGTCTTCCCAACTTTCAAAGGAGGCAATCTCTTTGATAGGTGGGAAGTTGGTACGAAAGTGAAATAATGATTCCATGTTGCCCTATTATGTGAACAAAAAAAGAATCAATTTTTGAGACGCATAGAGTATAAACGTGCCACTAGATAAAATAGTATTATGAAAATTATTTTGGTAACAGGCGGAACAGGCTTAGTGGGAAATGCCATTCGCACGATTTCCAATACATATCCTGACTGCTCTTTTGTCTTTGTCTCTTCCTCCATGTTTGATCTCAGTCGCATCGAAGAGACACGAAAAATGTTTCGCACCTATCAGCCTGACACAGTGATTCATTTGGCTGCTTGTGTAGGTGGACTATATAAAAATATGAACAATAAGGTTGAAATGTTGGAGAAGAATGTCCATATTAATTTCAATGTGATTTCGTGTGCGCATGAGTTTCATGTGGAGAAGCTGGTGGCGTGTCTCTCTACGTGTATCTTTCCTGACAAGGTGACATATCCAATTGATGAGTCGATGCTTCATGATGGTCCGCCGCATTCATCGAATGATGCGTATGCGTATGCGAAGCGACTATTAGAAATCCAGTGCAGTGCGTATCGTGAAAATTTTGGATGCAATTTCATTTGTGTATCGCCGACTAATATTTATGGACCGCATGATAATTTTGATTTGGAAAATGGACATGTCTTACCCGCTCTGATTCATAAATGCTATTTGGCAAAACAGAAGGGTGAGGATTTTATCATTCGTGGTTCGGGCAAACCGTTGCGACAATTTATTTATTCAGGAGATTTGGCAAAGATGATGATGCAAGTGGTAGAAAAAGGAACCGCACCCAATATGATTCTCTCTGTCCCAGAGGAAGACGAGACAAGCATTGAAGAAGTGGGGCGATTGATTGCACGTTGTTTTGATTATGAGCATCGTGTAGTGTTCGACGCATCCTACGCGGATGGTCAATATAAGAAAACGGTCTCTACGAAAAAGTGGAAGGAATTTGTGAAGGAATCATTTTCTTATACGCCGATGGAACGTGGCATTTCAGATACGGTTGCATGGTTCCTTATGAATGAAAACACACGTCGTATCTAATCTATTAGATACGGTAGATACTGTAGATACTGTAGATACGGTAACGATTTCCGTCTTTTACTATATGAATGAGTCGTCAGACAAAATGCTAAACCTAAATAGACATGAGCTTGAAACAGGGTTCAGAAGCAAGAAACTCTATCCTTCCGAAGGCATCTATTTCCGCAGTGGATTTTGGTAGTAGTTATAGTACAGCCGATGCCCTACTTACACCTGTTCAACTAGGCGTTCGTGTGGGTAATTCCATGGGTGATGTAGTAAATGCGATAAAAGGTGTTGGATTTTACACGGATCAAATTGGATTTGGCTCACCTTCTACTTCATTGACAAATGGAATGAATCTTCGTCCATTAGGAATTAATTACTTTTTAAACACAGGATCAACCTGTTCGAATGGTGCGACCATGTGGCATTATATGGAGGGAATTCCCACAGGAGATGCCTTAGGAAAGGGAGCGAAAAGAGCGATGGAAGAAATGGGATTGCCACCTCTCAAAGGATTGGCACCAGGTATGATAGAGGACGCTAAAAATGCTCTTAATCCTGCTCCGCTCATGAATACTCTTTTTGGATCAGGATATCCACAATGCAAACAGGTTACCTTACATGTAGGGGATGCGTATAATCGTATCCAAGACCCTACAACAGGTGATAATTGGATTTCGGATCCAGAAACGGCACAATACACTGGTAGTGGTTATGTTCAAACACGCTGGGTACAAGATACGTATCGTAATGGAAATCCGATCAATATGGATAAGGACGCATTTGATAAGACACCAAAGACCTATAATAAAGACGGAACACCGAAAACAAGGTCTGGCTTTATGAATTATATGGAACAGCCACATTGTATAGTGGTGGTAGGTGTATTATGTCTCATTGCGTATGGTATGATACGGAGAAGACGTTCTTAGTGCGCCATTTTGTAGGCATAATAGGCACTTAGTGCGCTATTTGATAGGCATAATAGGCACTTAGTGCGCTATTTGATAGGCACTTAGCGAGCCATTTTGTAGGCATAAAAAGCACTTAGTGCGCCTAGAACTTGGGCAATAATGTAATATGCGAGTTTGCTTTGTGATATCGAACCATTGAGATGCATCACCGCCGACACTGCCGGATTTACATGTCCGCCACTGTGTCCCGCAATGAGGTAGATGACGATCGCAAGGGCACCACCAATAATAAGGGGGTTACCACCGCTGGCAAAAATGCTAAGAATAAAGAAGAAGGTACCGAGGTATTCAGCGAGGTAGGGAAGGGAGCTCATTTCTATGAGGGTCGGAGATTTTAATGGATAAATATAAAATTGACAGAACGATTGATCAATAAATAGTATCGTACAACATAAAACATGTTCAAGCAAGATTTTCAAAAGACCTATGTGATGATCCATCCAAGTGAACGATACGCGATTCTTCAACGTATCAATCATAAAGAAATCGTATCGGAAACGGCAGCTGGTAAAGCACAAGAATGGTGGCTAAAAAAACACAATCCTGATCAGGATATTCCTAAACAGATTTACCTCTTAGGACAAGGAACAATTAAAGAATTATATGATACTTATACGAATCACTATGGTGCGATGGAATGGGAAGAATTCAT
>CAZYEM010000007.1:3638-13332 GCA_964646395.1 uncultured Bacteroides sp. | reverse complement strand
AATTATATGATACTTATACGAATCACTATGGTGCGATGGAATGGGAAGAATTCATTAATTATACACGTGAATTGATTAAACAGAATATTATGGTGTGATTACTAGAAAATAGTATCTATTTTTTAGTAATCGTTATATTTGTAAAGAAATGATTTAATGCTTACGAGAACGACGAGTTTTACGAGAACGGCGAGTTCGACGAGCACGGCGTGATCTGCCACCTTGTGAAAGACGACCCATACTATTAAAATGTTCTTTATATTTTTTCAAATCATTGGTTCGTGAAAGATGACCCATACTTTTAATATATTCTTCCCAAGTCTTGGATGTAATAAAAAAAGGCATTTGTGAATGATTTTGTCCATCTTCCCTCTTCAAAAATGTACCGTTTTTATATTGTCTTCTACCACTATTATCTACAGGTATTCCATTAGTATTATATATCATAAATTGTCTTTGATTATTTTTGTTAATCCCATAGTATCTACTACGATAATGTATCTGATATACAGTGTTATTATAGAATCCGGTACGTGATTTAAGTATTACATAATGTTTATCATGTTTTTTTAACATTCTTTTACCAAATATTATTTTGTCTTCTTCTGAAATCCATTGTTTCTGATTTTCTCCAATTATTTTAGCTATCTCTCTAAATTTTCCTTTTTCATCATAATTAGAGAGACCCTTAACAGTCTCCGTTGCAGAATTTACATTTACAATTAAATTGGATGGATCCTTTAGTATAAGGGCATTAGGATTCTGTATTTCAGTTAGTGTTGATGCTCCATATTGGTTGTTTGCACTCATTATACTATAAACACACAAAAAAATAAGATAATATTATTTTTATTTAAGTCGACTTCATAGGCTGGTGGCAAATCAGTTTCTGACTGGTAATCAGTCGGGAGCCGATGCCCATTGTTTCCAGCTCTTGAAGAAGAAGTTTTGTCGCATAAGAGAGACATTCGTCTTTTATCTTGATGAGATAAAATACCATCGGTGCTTTCCTGCTAAACGATAATCGCTTTTACAAGATTTTAATATACTACTATTGTCAATCCCTGTTATAATAGATGCTTCTTTTGCAGATGGAAATTCTACTTTAGAATCCAAATCATTAATATAATAAACTGCTTTTCGGAATATTGTTGCGCGATTCATGGTAACAGAGTGTTTCATATTTTCTTTCTGTGTAGTAACTTCTAGATTGCTTATATGATTATTTCCCTTTATTCCATCAATATGATTGATAACATTTTTGTTGGTAGAAGGAATATATTTTAAATATGTCATTGCAACAAGTACATGAGCGTAACAATCTTTGTATTTCCCATTATTTCCTTTTAGTTTCATTTTATGATAGCCATTTGGTAAAATAGTTAAACGACATAATCGTTTCACCTTTTTACTATATATTTCAGCATTTTTAGAAATCATATAATTTGAATAATTTGGAATGTCTTGAAATTGTAATAAATCAAATAATGTACAATTTTTAGTTCTTGTAGAGGTTGCACTATATTTTGTATTTTCAGCGTAAGTTACATATTCAAGATTTTCTAAACGATTATCTATTTTATTTTCATTTTTATGATTGACAACCATTTGCCCTTCAGGTTTTTCTAAATAATGACTCGCAACAATGGTATGAATATTAAATGTTTTCTTTGCATTTCCTTTACATAAAGTAATAGAAGGATATCCATTACGCACATAGTACTTTAAGATTCTTCCAGTGATGTTATTTTTAATCGTTCCAGCGGTAGATACTAAATAGTTATCATAGTTAATTATATTTTTCCATATGACATCCGTCATATTACTAAAAATAGATAATATGTTTAGTTATTAGATAAGTTATTTTATTTTTATTTAAGTCGATTTTGTAGGCTGGTGGCAAATCAGTTTCTGACTGGTAATCAGTCGCGATCCGATACCCATTGTTTCCAGCTCCTGAAGAAGAAGTTTGGTTGCATAAGGAATATGAATGTGGCTAAAGTTGGTTGTATTTCCACATCCGTGACATGCCCATATACTTTGTTCGGGGTTTGCTACTGCAAGAAGACCGCAATCTTTGCAGGTGTAGCACGAGAAGGAATCCGAGCACTCCATTAAACGTTCCTTTGTAAATTCCGCCATTCCATGCGCCACCACGCAATCTCTTTCCATTTCCGTTTCTACCTTGCTCAGTAGAGCATTTGCTCTCTACATCATTGCTATCTATGACTCGACCGTATTCTACATTGTATAGAAAGAATGCCGGGCTTATCATAAACACCCTCACGGGTGGGACTGGACTATATCTTAAGCATCAACACATATGTGCTTTTGCCCACTACCATTTAGTCTCTGCACCTTATCCATTCTCTAGGATCTTGGCTCAGGATTGTCTCTAGAATCACATTATACCTCTACCTACTAGTTTTCCCAGTAGCCATGATGAACTTTCGTCACATCACTTAGGAGTGATACCTCATGCGAGAGTTTCCCTGAATTTGATAGTGTTGCCCCTCCATATGGGACTAGCACGACTTTTACATCGCACTTTGGCAATTCGTTTACCAAATCGGAGTCCGCCCTCCCTTGCGCGCCCCTCTGCTGGCTGGCGCGTCAACATCACCAACGGACCCGATGCACGACTATGCATCTTATCCGCCGAGCAGTGTCGTAGGCGCTGATAATAACACGGTCCAATGAAGATAGATGTCTCCATCTGACGTCCCGTGTATCCATTGTACATAATTTCATTTCCATAGGGCTCCATGCCATAGCGGTCGCGTAGCATGCCCGCGAGATCATCCACAGTCGTTTCACCAAAGGGTGATCCATCACCAAGACAACCTGCCATACAGCCCAGTTTGCTCATCAGCGTCTCCATGAGCTGTGCAATGGTCATACGCGAAGGAATGCAGTGGGGATTGATAATGATGTCAGGAACAATACCTATTGCTGTCTGAGGCATATCCTCAGGATTCAGAATCATACCCATGGTTCCCTTCTGACCGTGCCGCGAAGAGAACTTATCACCAATCTCAGGGATGCGATCCTGTCGCATACGAATCTTCACAAAGGAATATCCTTCGCCATTGCGATTCTTATAGACCTTGTCCACATAGCCGCTCTCATTGTTACGAGGCATCTTGCTCACATCACGGGACTTCTTGGCGCCAGCAGGTAGAACTGCACCAGTGGGAACACGAAGGGGAACAACTTTGCCGATGAGAACATCATCAGGTGTGACATAGACATCCTTCGGAACAAAGCCATCTTCGCCAACCTTTTCGTATTTCGCATTTTTGATGTGTTTGGTTTCGACAGGGTCAGGATGGCAGAATTTCTCTTCATCGCCAGAGGACTGATTTTTGCGTTCTTCATCTTTGTAGGTGCGATAGAAGATGGAACGAAAGCGTCCGCGATCCAATGACGCCCGATTAATCATATTAGAATCTTCCTGATTGTAGCCTGTGTAGGTCATAATCGCAACGACAATGTTCTGTCCAGCTGGCAGGCTCTGTGCGCCATAGAACTTACTCATGAAGGGCGAGACCATGGGGATCTCAGGATAGCACAGGACGTGACTCATCGCATCAAAACGCTCACGGAAGTTAAGGGCATAGATGCCCATTGCTTGCTTTCCCATTGAGCTATTGTGCGAACCAATATTGTGGCTTGTAATGAAACTGTGATGCTGATTATCAACGGTGATGTCGGCAATACGAACATTTGCATGTTCTACCATGGATTCGATGGGTACGAATACGATACGATCGCGCACCGTCATTTGTTCGCATATCACATCACAGAACTCATGCATTTCTAGATTACGCATGGTGATGGTACGACCGGCATTCATGGCGCGTTCGATGTCGCCTATACGTGCAACGGTAATATGGTAGTTCGCAGAAATCTCCTGTCTCGACCGACCCTCCGTAATTTCCTTGCGAATCAACTCTACCTGATTCGTATAGACATGAACCAGTCGAGCCTTGTATTTCAGATATTCAACTGTTTTGAAGCTTTCTACGATCTTCCGAGTATCATAACGGTAGCCGATTCTATCATAGTAGCGAATGAGATTATCCGACCGATCCGCTAGTTTGATGCCCACAGTATAACGATTCTCTGCACGCCTGTCTTGACGTTCCACCACCTTTGCTTCCACGCCGAAGTATGTAAAGAGTGTCTGAATTTGCGTCATAAAGTAGCGAAGACTGTCTTGTTCATCGATGCGAATTTGATTCGTTGTTTCTGCACATACGAAGTTTTGGTTTTTGTGGATGCGATTGTGACGAATGATACATCCATCGCCTCCCTGAAATCCACCAAGAAACTCCCGTTTTACGTGATCTGACCCAGACATGATCCATTCGGGAACAGGAAGCCGACGTGTCTCTGTGTTACGTCCAAGCGTCGGACCGAGGCACGCCACAAGTGAAGCGAATGGTCCATTGTGACACACATTATAGGCGCTCATTGTATATCCGTGAATGTGTGCCGTTCGTAGGCGAATCGCACACGCCTGAAAGCCAAGTGAGGAAACTTCTTGTTCGAACTGTTCTGCATCATTTGAGGCACCAAAGTCACACGCGACTTGAAACATCCGTCCAGCTTTGTTGTTGTATACGTTAATGGAACCGTCTGTTTGAATGAATCCAAACATGCGTGCCAAGAGGGGGAGGCGTGTATCATCGGACCACAGCGGACAGAGCCCTACTGCTTCAAGAATCGCTAGATGTCGCGTGATAAGGCTCTCTTTCACCTCATGATTACGAAGCGTCGTTTCCATTGTTTCTTTGCTCAGCGTGATGTAGTGCTCAGGAAGATGGTCATCAGCCATGACCCAGTTCGGAATAATTCCCAGCTTCTTCACAGGGCTTGTAAGAATATCTCCTACCGATTTCCACCCCTCTTCTGTAATGAATGGATGGTTGTCTGTCGCCACGATGTTACGTCCTGAAATCGTTTGAAGGCGATAGATTTTCTTATCGGTTTCACGTACGTATTGGTTCACCACGTTCACCGATTCCATTCGTCCAGTAATGGGGTCAAAGCTCATCACTTTATCACCTACAGCAACATTCTTGATCGCTCTACGCTCACCAGTTGCCATTAAGACTTCCTCTTCTTCCCACAAGCATTGGTACGCATTGCGTGGAGATTGATTGTGATCTGGAAACGGAATGTAAGACGCTGTGGTACCCAGAATGACACTCGGATGAATCTCACAATGCGTCGTAGTCGAATCCACTACCGCCTTCTCATAATTCATGGCAATGTAGGCGCCATCGGTCTCACCCGCATCCACGTATTCAAACAAGCGATTTCCCTCAGGCGATTCCCACAGCATCAACTGATTCCAATCGTGAATCGCCAGAATCTGCTCTTTCAGTGTGCCTGTTTTATCAGCAGCAATCTCGCGAATGGTCGGTGCGTAATAGAGCGGACGGGTGACACGACCTGCTTCCGTGGTCAGCCATAGTTCTTTGTAGGCATTCTTCCAGACAATTCCCGTGTAGAGATGGAGCTTGCCTGAACGCTTTGCCATTCTCAGGGTATGAACCACTTTTTCGCTATCCTGATTGAGTAGCATACCAATCCATGATCCGTTTAAGAAGACACGAGTATGTTCATGTTTCTGTTCAATGGTCGCGTCACGCAAGGAGACCAACTTATTGAGTCCTTGGATAAAGGCATAGATGGTAATCGGACTGCTGAAGATGGTAATCATGGTGGTCGTTGCCATGTTCTTGACGACACCTACACCATGACCTTCTGGCGTTTCGGCTGGGCAGATGTAACCATATTGTGTATTGTGCTGCTTACGAGGAGCAATCAGTTTGCCCGTCTTTTCAATCGGAGTCGTAATACGACGAAGATGGGAAATACCTGCTGAGTAGTTCATGCGATTGAGTACTTGCGATACACCAATTTTGTTGGGTCCACCAATTTTGCCGCTGCTAAAGTTGCCCGTCGCCAAGGAGGATTTGAGGCAAACATCCATGATGGTCGATTTGATGATTTTGTTAATGTTGTTGATGTTGACGATATCGGACCAATTTCCCGTCGCTTTCCATGAACCGCCGTGAATCTCCTTAGACAAGGCAGCTTTCATGTCTTTCACCATGCGATTGTTGTAGGTCTTGCGAAACAAGTCGGCGAGGAGAAAGCCAGGAATATCCACGCGCTTATTCGGATAGGCGTCACGGTCATCGGTAGGGATGCGTTTGCTGGAAGTCCAGAGTACTTTGCGCACCATGTGAGCCAGAAAGCATGCCTTTTCGTAGTTCATTTCTTTGCCACCGATTTGAGGAAACAGTTCTTCTGATAGGATGTCTTGAACGTTGCTCTGTTTCTGTGACTTGACGGACCATGTATTGGTGTATTCCGCTAGCCAGGCAAGCGCTTGATCGGTGGTACAGATCGAACTGGATTCCATGATGGTCTCCGTCATAATCGGATCATAGCACGGGTCGTATTCTTTTCCAAGGATGAGTTCGTAGATGTCCTTATCGGCAAGTACACCGAGAGCACGAAAGAGAATGATAATCGGAATATCGGTTTTGATGCGAGGAACGGTGACACGAAGCATCATGATGAGTTGATTTTTGGGGTGGTATACGATTTTAATGGTATTGGATTTCGGAACTTGGTCATTGTCGGGTCCGATGCATTTAATTTCCACGACTTCCATTTCCTTCACGTTACCGCGTCCGTTGCGAAAGACGAAGGGACGATTTTCGGACATACGTTCCATCGAAATCATCGCTCGCTCACCGCCTTGAACGATAAAGTATCCACCCACATCCTCGGCGCATTCACCCATTTTAGAGGGATGAACATGCTTTTGGTCGTGAAGGAGACAATATTTGGATCCGACCATGACAGGAATCTTTCCAAGGTGAACATTGGGAAAGATGCGCACATTGGATTCGCGGATGCTGTTGCGCGTATGGTCAATGAAAGTGGTCGTTACTTTGACATCCACGTTAAGAGGGGCGGCGTACGTCAGATTGCGTAGGCGGGCATCATTAGGCATCATAGGATGAATCGCACCGTTGTTTTCAAAGATAGTAGGTTTACGAATGGATATTTTTTCAAATTCAAGAGTGACTTCGTACTCATATTGGACTTTCTTTCCAGCGGCAAAGACACCATCAACCGAAGTGCCCATGAGAGCATTTGCGGCGGTGGTAGACAGTCCCGTTGCAGTCGCCAACGCAGAACGAGGTCCCGCTAAGGGGATTTCCGGTGAGCCATAGGATGTAATAGGATTCGCCATGTGAATAATTTCGGGAATGTCCACTTCAATGAATTGGTTAAATGACTCAATCTGATGACTGATGATTTGTTTTCCATCAGATTGAGTAATAAAGGATTGTAGAATGTGACGATAACTTGGAATAAGATCGTTAATGGACATGATTGATGTAATGATTTAATCAATCGATGAGATGAATGATGAATCAAATTTTATAAATCACTATGAATCATATCAGTGTCTATTTTAAGCTCTAACATATGATGTAAACCATAATATAATCTATCAAATAAAAGTTCTCATCCATAAGTAATACGATGGCGGATCAAGTGAAATCCATTACGATCACAAAAGAGGTGGCATCCACAATGGGTGGAGTGAGAAAAAGAGCAACACGAAAGAAGCAGGCAGGTGGAAATACAATTGTGCGGGGTGTATCTGAGGATATGATGGCGGTGAAAGGTGTAGAACCAGCAATGAGTGCTGGTTCTAGCAATCCAACGACATGGTTATCCTATTCATCCACTACTGCACCAGCCAATCTTGTTGCACCGCGTACTCCTGTGTCTATGAATCCAAATCCAGTGAGTGCAAGTGAATCTGCTGCTCCTACCGCGATGTATAAGGCGCAAGGAGGAGAGATAAAGAATATTCGTGTCGAGCTGAAGAAGAGAGAATCGGCGAAGAAGGTGAAGCTTCATCCGAAGAAGGAGTCGAAGCCGGTTCCGAAAAAGAGTCTGACAAAGAAATCACGGAAAATTACACTGGGTGTTGCATCACTTCATAAGAGAATGACACGTGCCAAGAAGGTTCAGCATACGATGAAGGCGATGCCGATTGACAAATTGAAGAAATTGTTGATTCAGAAGAAATTGATTAAGCCGACGAGCAAGGCACCTGAATCCATTTTACGACAGATTGCGGCGGATAGTCAAATTGTAGAAGGGAAATCGTTATAAATCGTGATTTAAACAAATAGACCATTATTTAGATATTTACATGATGAATCGACTAGAAAGAGATAATCAATTTATCACCAATCGAATTAATAGTGGGCAACCCTTTTTTATTGGAAGAATCGCAGGAATTGAATTGAAAATAGCGTATTCCCTTTTATATAGAAGAGCTTTTGATATGGTACATGAAATGAAAGAGTTAGAAAATAATGCGGGGATTCATGTGAAAGATATGGATTCGTTGAGAGTGTATGTGGATCAATTGGTTTTAGCATATGATCATTGTACAGCAATTGCGGAATGGGAGACAACAGGTGCGGTATTTGCCATTACAGGAGATGGTCAGAGGCTTATTGCAGAGAGAACGCCAACGATCCCAAAGATTGCTGCGCAAAGCTTGGAACCCTATTATGTGAAACCGTCGTGGATGCCTGCGCTATCAGGTAAGAAGGTCCTCATTATTCATCCTTTTGCGAAGACGATTCATCAACAGATACCGCTTTTACCAAAATTATTTCCTGGGCGTGAATGGTTTCATCATTCTACAATAACATGTATTGCTCCACCACTTACCTTAGCTGGAAATCATCAGCATAAGGATTGGCAAGTTCATCTAGATGAATTTTTGGTAACGATTCCAGAGGAGTTTGATGTGGCATTGGTGGCAGCAGGTGGATATGGAATGTTGATTGCGGATCATATCTTTACGAAGATGAATCGATCTGTGATGTACATTGGAGGCGCATTACAAATCTTTTTTGGAATCATTGGAAAACGTTGGTTTGATAATAAGGAGATTCTTGCATTCGTAAATGATGATTGGATTCGTCCTCTGTCTATTGATAAACCTACCAATTTTTCTAAAGTAGAGAAGGGTTGTTATTGGTAATACAATATAAAGGATTCATCCTTTACTTATTCAATATGACTACTTCCGTTATGTACGAATCAAGCATCTCGTTTGTCTGCGCATCACATATGTGTCCCAGTCAATACACGACAGGTCTAGCAGATGGATTTTATCTGTGTGCTATGATGGTATTAGGTATTTCCTTCATTGAGCATATGGTGAATCATATACATTCTCGTGTAATGTATAAGATGGAGGAGGAAGAGGAAGAGGAAGAGGAAGAGGAAGAGGAAGATATTCAGGAAGATCAAGAGCCTGTGGAAGACGTTCAGAAGGTTCAGCCCGTTGAGGAAGTTGATAAGGTTGAGGAGGTTAAGGAAGTTGAGAAGATTCAGGAGCCTGTGGAAGAAGTTCAGAAGATTCAAGAGCCCGATCAAGAGGTTCTTGAACAGATTCAGAAAGTAATTCAGGATGTTCAGGAATTTATTCAGGAGGTTCAAGAGCAGCAAAAGGATGACTCTGTAGCGATTGATGAGGAGCAGCAAAAGGATGACTCTGTAGCGATTGATGAAGAGCAGCAAAAGGATGACTCTGTAGCGATTGATGAAGAGCAGCAAAAGGATGACT
>CAZYEM010000007.1:3417-3538 GCA_964646395.1 uncultured Bacteroides sp. | reverse complement strand
CTGTAGCGATGGAGAAGGTTCAAGAACAGCAAAAGGATAACTCTGTAGCGATTGATGAAGAGCAGTCACAGGATGATTCAGAAGTCTCTACTCCTCGGCATAAAATGCGTCGTCTACAAAT
>CAZYEM010000007.1:0-3317 GCA_964646395.1 uncultured Bacteroides sp. | reverse complement strand
CACAGGATGATTCAGAAGTCTCTACTCCTCGGCATAAAATGCGTCGTCTACAAATATAAATACAATCATGCTTAAAGATACAATATCATTTTTATGAAGTAATGTCGTTCGATAAAAGTGAAATATACAATGAAGGATTTAAAGAAGGATTTGACGAAGGTAATAAAGATTTCAGAAAGCGTGAATATCATGCTGGATACAAACAGGGATATCGTGATGCATGCGAGGATCGTTATTGGCTGGGATGGTACAGTGGTATCATGATGGGGGCACTAATGGGAGGAGTTCTTATGTATACAACGACTAAAAAGAGTAGACTGACACCATTTTAAATACAAAAGGGCTTAAAGAATCAACGCGTTATTTAAATGAAGCCATTTAGAAATAATAGACACAATGTATAAAGAATACATTGAACTTTATAAAACATACACTCAACAATATGGTAAGAAAACTGCCATATTTTTGATGGTAGGATCATTCTACGAATTATATGATATCCAGAATATGGAAACAGGAGAAACGCAATGTAATGTGAAAGAAATCGTAGATTATCTCGGCATTCAGCTTTCTACTAAAAAAGGAGATTATTCAAAAGATTGCGATGGATTATTTGCTGGATTTCCCGATTATGTGATGCATAAATGGGCAGGTCGCCTCACATCTTCAGGATGGACAGTTGTCATTGTGGATCAGATAAAGGATGCGAAGGGAAAAGTAAAAGAGAGAAAAGTGTCACAGATTCTCTCTCCCAGTACGCACATTGAAAACATATCCGCATCCGATACACCTTACATGACTACACTTTATTTTCATCAGGAAGGTATGGTAGCACCACGATTTGGCGCGGCTTTATTAGATTTAACCACGGGCACGACACGTACGTATACAGGAATTGCACAAGGACGTCCTGATATTTGGACAGCGGATGATCTTGTTCAGCTGCTTAGTGTCTATCCACCCAAAGAAATTGTATTGTATTGGCATTCCTCTTCGGTAACACCTGATGAAACGCTCTTTCGTCGTATGTTTGGTCTAGTACCATCGCTACCTTTTCATATACGCCAGATCGATTCGGTGGGTGCCTTCTCTAAGGAACTAGTACGATCAGAGTATCTACAAAAAATATATTCGATTAAATCGTTGCTTCCTGCCACTACCTATCTAGGGCTACAAAGGGAACAAGATGAAATGGCACTTATTTATTTACTACAATTTGTGGAAGAACATGTGCCGCGTATGTTGAAATCACTTCATCGTAATGAGCCATGGATTCCTCATACACGACTGATTTGTGGAAATCATGCGCTTACTCAACTTCAAATGACAGGTACGAATTCACAGGAAATGGTGATTGGACTATTTGATAAGTGTATTACGCCTATGGGAAAACGTGCGATCAAAGAGCGACTTCTAAGTCCTTACTCTCATGCGAATGATATTGATAAGCGGTTGGAAGAAGTGAAAGACTATCTTCAATGGGAGGAGAAAACAAAAATCATGGAACGTCAATTGCGATTTATGTCGGATCTACCTCGTCTTCATCGTAAGGTATTGTGTGGAACTGTTACATCACAAGAAATCGCCTCTCTCTTTCAAACTTATTCTGCCATGAATGTCATTATGACACGCGTCACCATTCATACAACATTACAGGAACCATATACGCAAGAGCAATGGGAAGAATACAATAATATATTTCGTCATCATTTTACAGAGGAAAAGGCACTTATCGCAAATGCGGATCAAACTGCCTTTACTACTGTACATTATGTGGAAATTGGACAGAAAGAGAAAGAGATTCAAGAGGTTCATCAACAAATTCAAGAATTACGTGTGTCGATTGCCCAGCAAGGTGGTGTAGCAGAAGATGCGATTCGTTTGGAAGAGAGAGAAAGAGAACCCTATGGATTCAAGGGTTCCTCTATTACAATACACCAACTCAAAAAGAATGTTGCGCAGTTACCTGAGGGGACAACTTTTTCTGAGTTAAAATCGGGTGGATGGGTGGATTGTAAGCGACTTCAACAGTTGAATAAATCGCTACAACGTTTAAGAGAATCGCTTGGTCATCTTGTTTCCATCTATCTATTGGATGCGTGTTCTGCAATTGCGAAAGCAGGAGAGCATATATGGTATCTCATGGAGCAGTGGTTATCGCATCTTGATTCTACACAATGTATTGGTCGCGTATCAAGAGAAAGAGGATGGTCATGTCCTACAATTGTACACGGCGATTCATCATTTGTAGACATCAAACAAATTCGTCATCCGTTGGTAGAAGCAGCAGCAAGTCGCATCTCCTATGTCACACATGATATTTCTTTGCATCCAGAGACAAAGGGATGGTTGGTGTATGGTATGAATGCGAGTGGAAAATCGACGTTGATGAAGGCAACGGGTCTATGTGTCTTATTAGCACAAGCGGGATGTTTTGTACCAGCAAAAGAAATGACATGGAGTCCCTATAAGGCAATTTATACACGGATTCTAAATCAGGATAATTTATTCGCAGGACTCTCCTCCTTCGCGGTAGAAATGTCAGAACTTCGTGATATTCTACGAAATGCAGATCAACACACTTTGGTACTTGGTGATGAATTGTGTTCAGGGACAGAATCAACATCAGCACAGGCACTTGTTTTAAGTGGAATTCAATGGCTTTCATCAAGACATTCCAATTTCATTTTTGCAACCCATTTACACGATTTACCGAAGTTGCTTAACTTGGATCAATTAAGGGTGAAGGTATGGCATTTACATGTAGATTATGACCCAGTGACGAAAAAACTAGTGTATGATCGATCATTGCGTCCAGGAAATGGTTCATCGTTGTATGGGTTGGAAGTGGCGCGGGCGATGGATTTACCGTTTGAATTTATTGAGGAAGCGTTGAAGCATCGTCATGCGATAACAGCATCGGTTACACAAGAGAAGGCAACAACAAGTGTATGGAATACAGAAATAATAAGAAAAGAGTGCGAGTTATGTAAGAAGTCTATTACGAAAGAGTTAGAAGTTCATCATATTCAAGAGAGAAATACAGCGACCAATCAGCGTCTGGAGAATGGGACGCATATGAATGATAAGAGAAATCTGATTGTGATTTGTGAGGAATGTCATGATAGGGTTCATGCTGGAAAAATAGAGATAGATGAACTAAAAATGACATCGGATGGACCTGAGAGAAAAGTGACGATGGTGGAGAAACCGGTCAAAAAAGGGAAATGGTCCAAGGAGGAAATGGAGACGATTACGGATACATTGCGTATGTATTCGTCATTGTCTTTGAAGGCAATACGTGCCTATCTTCATTC
>CAZYEM010000006.1:30280-40302 GCA_964646395.1 uncultured Bacteroides sp. | reverse complement strand
ATAATTCAAGACAAATAAATGGAAATTTTAGTATTGGAATTCAATATACAATTATTAATAATGACAAGGATAGATTTTTATTTGGAATAAGTCGCTTGCTCAGAAATGCAAATATGAATGAACGCTATATAAAAAGAATGCCTGTAGCTTTTGATAATTATGATTATATTGGGAATCCATTTATAAAAGCTGAAAAAAATTACCAATTCGACTTTAATTATTTATTTACACATATTGAAAAAAGGAAAAGTATTGGTTTTAATATATTTATTTCATTTGTTGATGATTATATTGGTTCCGAAATATTAACACCAGCTATTATTACACCAGCAACACAAGGAGTAGTAGGTGTAAAACAATTTAAAAATCTTGATATTGCATACTTTTTAGGAGGTGAATTTGTTTACAACTCATTAGTATTAAAACATATAGATATTAATCTCTCTGCAGGTTATACTACAGCTTATCTTAAAAATGCAGTAAAATATATTATATCAAACAATCAGATTGTTGATAAAGAAATTATAAAATATGATCCATTACCCGAAATTCCACCTTTTGACGCTCAACTTAATTTATCTTATAAATATAAAAATCAGAAGTTTATTCCATCTGTTAATTTTAGATATATAGCTAATCAAATGAATATTTCCGATGCAAATTACGAAAAAACAACTCCTGATTGGTTTATTATAAACTTCTCCCTCGATTACTTAATTAATAAATATATAAAATCAAGTATTGGAGTTAAAAACATTACAAATCTTGCCTATTATGAACATTTAAACCGCAGAATTATCGGATCAACTGATAAATTGAATGAGCCCGGCAGATCATTTTATATCAACTTATTATTATCTTTGTAGTTGAATTTAGTTTGATACTGAATATAGCCAGAAAACATTTGAGATATGCATAATTTTTTTTATAAAAATATAATAATCACTTCATTGCTTTTAATTATTTTTTCGTGTACAAAAGAAGAAAGCAATCCTGTGGAGGAAAAAACGGGAAAACTGAAAATAATTTTTTCCCATACTGTTGGATCAGATAGCTTACACAAAGATTTAATGATATATCTGAATGAAGCTGGGAATCAATACGAAATAAATGAAATAAAATATTTTATTTCAGATTTGATTTTATATCCACATAATTCAAATCCTGTAATTATTAATAAATGGAAAGTTATACATTATGTTGATATTGACATCCAAAGCACTTTAAATTGGGATGTTTATGATGCAATTCCAATAGGAAATTATGATTCTGTTTCATTTATTTTTGGATTAACTCAAGTTAGAAATCAATCCTTTATGTTTGTAAATCCACCTGAAGTTAATATGTTTTGGCCAGAAATCCTGGGTGGAGGCTATCATTATATGATGATTAACGGAAAATGGAAAACTTCTAACAATCAAATAAAACCTTTTAATTGTCATTTAGGAATTGGGCAAATATATTCAGGAACCACCACTTCTACAGATTCTATTACTGGTTTTGTTCAAAATTATTTTAAAGTGAGTTTACCTACTCCTAATCTACAGATTTATAATTTGCAAATCTCAACCCTTAAATTGAATATGGATGTAAGTAGCTGGTTTAAAACCCCTAATACTTATAACCACGATATTTGGGGTGGGGAAATTATGCAAAAGCAGGATGCAATGCGAACAATTAAAGAAAATGGTTTTGATGTTTTTAGTGTAAAATAATTTACCTTTCAATATTTAAATAATTTTTTAATTACATGATTAATGGTAAAATTAAAGTTATTGATTTACTTTGTATTAGTTCAAATTTTGATGATATTAGGTAGTTAAAGAAAAATTTAGTAGTTTTGTATTTTAATATAAATAATCTTATGAAATATGTTTTCAAAATTATTATAACTTCATTTGCTGTTGTTATAACTTCATATCTGCTTTCTGATGGAATACATGTAACTAATTATTTTACAGCAATTATAGTAGCTATTGTTTTATCATTTCTCAACATTTTCCTAAAACCGATACTTATTTTATTAACTATACCTGCAACTATATTTAGTTTGGGTTTTTTCCTATTGATTCTTAATGCCTTTATGATAATCATAACTGCAAGTTTGGTTGATGGTTTTAGAGTTGATAGTTTCTGGTGGGCTTTTGCTTTTAGCATTATCCTCTCAGTTGTTACATTTTTACTTGAAATTCCCGATAGAATTAAAACAAAAAAAATCGTCATTAAAAAAATAGATTATGAACAGTAAAATAATTACAAAACAAGCGGAATTAGAAGAAATAATCAACCAAAGCGAAGTATGTTATATGGGAATGGTTGACGAAAATGGACTTCCATATAATGTTCCTTTCAATTTTGCATACGAAGATGGTGTTTTATATTTTCATTCTGCTCCATTTGGGAAAAAGATTGATATTCTGAAAAAGAAACCCGATGTTTGTATTGCTTTTAGTTTGGGACACGAATTGCATCATCACGACGTTGAAGTTGGTTGTAGTTATAGCATGAAATATCGCAGCGTTCTGGCTTATGGAAAAGTAGAATTTATTGATGATATTGAACAGAAAACAATATGGATGAATAAAATAATGCTCAAATATACACAACGTGAATTTAAATATTCGTTGCCAGCTATAACAAATGTTGCTTGTTACAGAGTTATAATTGAAAAAATGACAGGGAAAAAACGTGGTTATTAAAAGTTATTTTTATTATTTTGTAATTGCTAACTTTTTTTCATTTTTTCCCAGAGTTTCTTCCCTTCTTTACGGGTAAATTTCAATATATCCTCTTCGTTTATAGTTGTAATCTTTTTGTCTTTTACAATCAGATGTCCATTTGAAATAACATATTGTACATGATTTGAATTTATTCCATATACAAAATGCCCTAAGAAATTATCTTCATTAATTTCGGTTGGAGAATCATAGTTTAATATTACCAGATTGTTGGCTCCATCTCCAATAAAATCATTTTTGCTGATATAATTATGAACATTTCTGAAACGTTGGTAGGTTGCAGCCGGAATATTATATTCATGTCCCATACCAGATAGAAAAACAGCTTTACTGCTTTGTAACATATCACTGTGCATACCATCGGTTCCCAACATAATTCTTTCACCTAATTCTGAACCGTCAAAATAGCCTACACGGTTGTTAAGATTGCTTTCCATGTTCTGAACTACCCAACTTTTTGACTCTGCTATAATCTTTTTCTCCTTATCATTCAAATATAAACAATGACCTAATATGGTTTTATCGGAATGTAACACTCCATAATCATTTAATCGTTCAACTACACTTTTGTTATAGGTTTCCTGACAATGTGACTGATCATAATTATCTTCGGCAACATGAATATGAATTCCTGAATTGTACTTTTTTGCCATATTAACTGCAGCTTTCAACGTATCGTTTCCAACAGTGAACGAAGCATGCAAGCCTACAAGACCTTGATGGGCTTTAAGGTAAGACTCTGTTTCATTCAAACCTTTCTCAGCATATGCAATTCCATCTCTATCCGTAATTTCATAACATAAAAGATGAGATATACCAACTTCTTCAAAAGCATCTGCAATGGTTTGTAATGAATTCTTGATAGAATTTGGCGAAGCATGATGGTCGATTACAAAACAAACCCCACTTTTTGCACAAGCAATGGCAGTTGCTAATGCACTTGCTTTAATCATATCATTATCAAGGCATTTATCCAATGTCCACCAGATATATTGCAAAACTTCATAAAAGTTTTCGGGTGATTTTTTTGGGGTTCCCATTCCTCTTGCCAAAGCAGAATAAACATGATGATGTCCATTGGCAAATGCATGGGTTACTAATTGCCCTTTACAATCAATAGTTTCTGATATTTGTATGTTTTTCGGCTTTTCTTTATAAAAATGTATTTTACCTTTAATTCCACATTCAACAAGGATGTCAGTATTATTAAATTTTAAAGTTTTATAGTCAATATAAGTGCAATTCTTCAGATAAATCATGATTTATTTTTTTTAATGTAAAAGTATAATTTTTTTTTAAAATGAGGATGTTAATTCTTGTTTGTTTTCGCAAAATAATTTATACTCTCTTACACTCTCTTTTTATCCTAACTGACTTATAAACTAAGAAATCATTTTGCAAAACGAAAGCAGCAATTTCTAAAACGAAAACTAGATTTTTACTAACGAAGGTATAAATTTATTATACAAATGCTTCAATTCCTTAAGCGGTAACTAAAATCCACCTTACGATGGCTCCAATTCCTTATTTTGAAGTTGCAGTTTGAAAACTAGAAAAGTAATATTGAATACGTAGATGCAAATTTATTAAACGATGGCAAATATTGCCGAAACGAAGATGCAAATTCATGTAATGAAGGTTTCAATTCTTAAAACGAAGACACAAATATATTAAACGACGGCATCAATTCTTTGACCTTCAATGCGAATTTCAATAATAATATAATATAATTATTGAATTTAATAATTCTGTTGTATTTTATAAATTAATCATATAACTGCTATAATTAAAACAAAAAAAATCCGATTAGATTTCTTTTCTAATGAGCTTAATTTTAATTATGATTAAAATAATTTGCAAATTACTTTTTTAATCCGGTATCGTAAGGCATACGATTTATTATTGAACGCCCAAGTGTAATTTCGTCGGTATATTCCAGATTATCACCAACAGCAATACCACGGGCAATGGTTGTAAGTATTACTTCAAAATCTTTAAGTTGTTTGTAAATGTAGAAATTGGTAGTATCGCCTTCAATTGTTGCAGGCAAAGCCATAATAATTTCATTTACATTACCCAAAGCAACTTTGTCAACAAGCGTTTCTATATTCAGATTTGAAGGGCCAATGCCTTCCATAGGCGAAATAATTCCACCCAACACATGATAAACGCCGTTAAATTGAGATGTATTTTCAATAGCCAGCACATCTCTAACGTCTTCAACTACACATATAAATGAATGATTTCGTTTCTGATTATTACAGATATCACATATTTCGTCGTCGGAAATATTATGACACATTCTGCAAAAAATGATATCCTTTCGCATTTTAATAATAACATTACCGAAATTTTCGACTTCGCTTTTTTCTTGTTTTAAAAGATGCAAAGCCAGTCGTAATGCAGTTTTCTTACCTATTCCTGGAAGTTTAGACAGCTCATTTACTGCATTTTCAAGTAATTTTGAAGGAAAATTATCCACTTTTTCTATTTAATATTATTAACTGGTATTTACAAAAAGGAAAATAAATATTTTTCCTACCTTTGCTTTCGCAAAAATACAATAATAAACGCAAAAAAAAATAAATCTTGACACCACAATTAATACTATTCAGTTTTTTGGCTTATACCTTGTTACTATTTATGATAACATGGGTAACTGCCCGCAAAGCGGGCAACGAAGCTTTTTATCGTGGAAACAAAACTTCGCCCTGGTATGTCATTGCTTACGGAATGATAGGTGCATCGCTTTCGGGTGTAACCTTTATGTCGGTACCGGGCTGGGTTAAAGACACACAATTTACCTATC
The DNA here is from genome assembly GCA_964646395.1 of uncultured Bacteroides sp. Classification (GTDB taxonomy): domain Bacteria; phylum Bacteroidota; class Bacteroidia; order Bacteroidales; family JACABE01; genus JACABE01. The sequence continues at coordinate 34,755 of CAZYEM010000006.1, read as the reverse complement.
TGATGGTAGTTTTCGGTTATTTCTTCGGTTATCTCATTATTGCCAATGTATTAATGCCGATGTATTATCGTTTAAATCTGACTTCCATTTATACATATCTCGAACAACGTTTTGGATTCTGGTCTTACAAAACAGGAGCTTTCTTTTTTATATTGTCGAGGGTTATTGGAGCTTCGTTCCGAATGTTTTTGGTAGTAAATGTGTTGCAGGTATTTATTTTTGATGCATGGAATATTCCATTCGGATTTAATGTAAGCATGTTTATTCTGTTAATTATTCTTTACACGCTAAAAGGTGGAATAAAAACCATCATCTGGACTGATACACTGCAAACTACCTTTATGTTGGGCGCATTAGTTTTAACCATCGTTTTCATTTTAAATCAATTAAATCTGGGTTTTGGCGAAATGTTTAATAATGTCATCAATTCTGATTATTCTAAAGTGATAAATACCGATTGGAGCAGCAAACGACATTTCTTCAAACAGTTTTTGAGTGGAATATTTATAACAATTGTTATGACAGGACTCGATCAGGAAATGATGCAGAAAAACCTAAGTTGCCGAAATTTGAAAGATGCCAAGAAAAATATGTTCACTTTTAGTGTAGTATTGGTTTTTGTGAATATGCTCTTCCTGTTTTTAGGAGCTATACTATTAGTATATGTTAATACGAAAGGAATAGCAATGCCCGAGAGAACTGATGATTTGTTTTCGATTATCTCTATTAATTATCTGGGACCAATAGCTGGTTTGGTTTTTGTAATCGGGTTAATTTCGGCAGCCTATCCAAGTGCCGATGGTGCCCTTACCTCTTTAACCACTTCATTTTGCATCGATTTTTTGGGACTGGAAAAGAACAAACACTTTTCTGAAAAGAAAAAAATAAATATAAGGTATTACGTACATATCGGATTTGCATTGTTATTGTTACTTGTGATTGTTGTTTTCAGGGCAATAAATGACAGGGCGGTTATCGACAAATTATTTACTGTTGCTGGCTATACTTACGGTCCCTTGTTGGGTTTGTATGCTTTCGGGTTGTTTACCAAACTTAATGTTAAAGACAAATTTGTACCGTTGATTGCTATCATCTCTCCTATTATTTGTTTTATCCTTAGCGAAAATTCCCAGAAATGGTTTAATATAAGTATTGGCTTTGAATTATTGATTATTAATGGATTAATTACATTTTTAGGATTGCTGATAATATACAAAAAGACTTCACCTAAAAATGGAGTTTTGAATAATTAACTTTTAAAAAGATGGTTTAAAATAATCCAATTTAATATTTGGCAAGTTGAATACAAAAATAATTACTATTTTTGAACAAAATATTTTTTTATGAATAAAATGAAACCAATAATATTTACTTTTTTATCTATAATAATTGTTTTAACTTCTTGCAAAACAAATTATAATGTAGTTAGAGTGGATTTGAATAAAAAGCCATCCTCAAAAGCTGGATTTTTTTATATGCTACCCAAAAACTATCTGAAGATAAATATTACACTTGAAAAACAGAATGATATAAAAGGTCCTTATAGCGAATTTGCAATGAAATATTTTGGATTAAACAATGTAATCAGTCAAAATCACACCCAATACAGCATTAAGGATGTTAATATTGAAACCATTGCAGAAGTAGATACTGCCAATATCTATTTTGTGGAAACCAATAATTCAGACTTAAAAATCAGTTTTGGAAACATGGGAATGATTTCTGATGTTAATTGCAAAGAAATCAGCACTAATATTATTCTAAAAGAAAATAATTGGGAAAATGTCAATACAAATGATGAACATGAATATCCGCTTTTATTCAGAAAATTTGCTGATTTAAATATGTATGAAAAGATAGATACTATTTATAAAAAAGTGAAACTTGACACATCATTCATTATCGAAAAAACTTTTAAAACTTCAATGGTGGAAAAGCCTACCGAATTGAAGGTAAAGGAAATAGTAGATTATATAACCAAACTTAAAGATGCCAGATTCAGTATTATTTCAGGTGATGTGGATGCAGCCGACAAAAAAAATCTGGAATTTATGTATAATGAATTACAAAATCAGGAAGAACAATATATGAAATTATTTACCGGCATAAGTATCAATAATACGCTGACCTATAGTTATGTTTACTATCCAGAAACAGATACCAACACAACAATAACCAACGCATTTTTATGCAAATTTTCTGATTCAAAAGGTATTACTTCAGACGAAGAAGCAGATGCCGAAAATATATATGTTAAAATAGACAATAACAGACAAAAGACTCATCTTGATAAATTTATTAAAGAGAAAAATAAATTACAAAAAGCCAAACATGGTTTTTATTATCGTTTACCTGCAAAAGTTGAAGTTTCAATATTAAAAGAAAAATCAATAATTTATAATTGCATTAAGGATATTGCACAAATGGGAATAGTGATTTCATTGCCACAAAAAAATATATCAATTAAATTTGATGAGGTAAATGGTTCAATTAAATTAATGAAAATAAATTAAACAAATTAAGAAATAATATACGTTGGTGTTATTTAAAACCCAAGAATTTTCATCTATTTTATTTCATTTATTTTTTCTATTTCGTCTGATTCCATGATTCTAATTCCCTTTGTATTATGTTTTGCTATACTAAGCATTACTTTAGCTACACTTAATGCCTTAATACCTCTGTATTTTCTATATTTACCCAACAAAAGGAATCCTAACAGCTGAATTATAATCTTGCCAATAATTTCACCAAGACGGAATTCATTACGATTTCCCAGTAAAATAGAAGGACGTAAAAAAACTATTGAAGGAATATTATACTGACTAACGGCATATTCCATCTCTCCTTTTGTTTTAAGATAGTTATTTTTCGATTCTCTTTCAGCTCCTATTGAAGATATAATAATTAATTTATGAGTATTTGAATTCACACAAAGTTTTGCAATATTTACAGGAATATCAAAATCAACTTTACGGAAAGCTTCCCTGGTTTTAGCTTTTTTTATAGTATTTCCAACACAACAGAATACTACATCTGCATGAATAGATTCAGTTTCTGTTATTTTTTCAAAATCAATAAGTTTTATCTTTACTTTTGAAGAAATTATTTCGATTGGTTTTCTTAGCCAAAGTTCAATTTCATTAAAATAATCATCTATTTCCAATAAAGACAAAAGATGTTGTCCTATAAGCCCGCTTGCTCCTATTATTAATGCTTTCATTTTATTTTTGTATGATTCTTTAAGTTTAATAAATGCTTATAATTCAAACTAATTCTGTATATCCAAACAATTGCAATTGCAATTAATATTCTTGGAAATGTTAACCAGAAAGCAGAAACACCTATCGTCATAAATAACAGTGTATCTTCTAATAATGAATGTGAAACAGCAACATGATGATTAAGTAAATCGCTTTCTTCTTTACTTATTTTACCTTTTTCCAATTGTTCAATCATAATTGCAGATCCATAAGCTAAACCAAGAATATTAGCTACTATCCATAAAAATGAAGCTCTTACTGGTAAACCCATAATTTTAAGCATAGGTGATAAAAACTTGGAAATAATTTCGATAATCCCTGATTTTTCAAGTATTTTTTGCAAAATCATCAGAGACAAAACAAAAACAATCACTTTTATAGCAAGGAAAAACATTTTTATACCCCAATCTTCGATAATAGCGAGCAAATCTATTTGTTGACTAAGCTGAATTTGATGATTCATAAAATTAGTATTTTCGATTGGTAAAATCCAGTTAAGCAATAATGCTCCCAAAATACTGGAAGATAATCGGATAAAAACCATTTTTATACCCGATGATCCTGTTTTGCTTTGAATTATTGTCTCGATTATCATATTATGTGAAATGAGACACATCAGAGCTAAGATGGTTATTTCACGCATCGAAAGTGAAAGACTGGATATTACAGCAATTGCTGAGTAAATATTAAGAAATATACTCGTAAGGAATACGAATGCACATTGCCCAGATAAACCTAAATAAATAAATAACGGATTGAGCAGTTTTGCAGCCCAACCTATGATGCCAAAGTATTGTAATAAAGTAACAAATAAAGAAATAGGTATCATTAAACTTAACAACCATAAAATAGTTTTGGTTGCTGAAGGTAAAACTGAAAGAATAATTTCCTTTAACTGAAATAGTAATTTTTTAGTCATTATAGTGTATTAATTATTTTATTCAATAATTACATTAAATAATTATGATATTTTCTTTAATAAAAACAAATAGTTTCAAGAAATGCGCATGAAAAATTTGAATAATTTATTTTATTTTTCCAATTCAACGTAAACCGGTAAATGATCTGAAAGATATTTACAATGATATGAATCTGTTAATATTCTGTATTTAATAACTTTTAAACCACCAACAAAGATATAATCTATACGTGAAGTAACAGGTTTTGTAAATTCAAATGCATTAAACGTTCCTTCGTCTTCTTTAAAATTGC
>CAZYEM010000006.1:1573-30270 GCA_964646395.1 uncultured Bacteroides sp. | reverse complement strand
TTATAAATATATTTTGTATCATTGAAAATTGTTGAAATATATTTAATTGGTTCTTTATCAGGAGTCATATTGAAATCACCCATTAATATGACAGGCAAATCCTCTTTATTTAGTTCTGCTATTTTTTTTATAATTAATCTGGCACTGTTATTTTGGGCTTTTTCGCCAATATGATCCAAATGAGTATTGAAAATCCAGAATCTCTGATTATTCTTTTTGTTCTTCAATAAAGCATAAGTGCAAATTCTATTACAAACAGCATCCCAACCTCTCGACACAGTATCAGGTGTTTCTGACAACCAAAAGGTAGAAGTTTTAATCAATTCAAATCTTTCTTTTTTAAAGTAAATGGCTGAAAATTCTCCTTGAGTTTTTCCATCATCTCTACCAATACCAATGTGTTGATATTTTGGCAAACAGCTATCTAAATAAACAAGTTGTCCAAATAGTCCTTCCTGAACACCAAATACATCCGCTTCATAAAAATTGAATAATTCTGCAACTTTATCTTTTCGCACTTTCCATGCATTTTCGCCATCAGATGCATTATCATAACGTAAATTATAGGTTATCACTTTTAAAGATTGTGCATTTAAATGAAAATCAATCACTAAAAAAATAAAAATAATGAAAGTTAATGTTTTTTTCATAGTTTGTTATTTATAAAAAATATCTTCAAAAGTATGAATAATATAAATGTCAATGAAAACAATTTAAAAAAATACTTAAAAAAACAGATATAACCATTTAAAATTACTATTTTCGTAAAAGAAATTAAAACAGAACACATTGCCACTAAAAAATATTTTATTAAAATATTGGGGATTTAGTAATTTCCGACCCATGCAGGAAGATATTATTCAGTCTGTTATGGATGGAAAAGACACCTTGGCTCTTTTACCAACAGGTGGAGGTAAATCGATATGTTTTCAAGTACCTGCATTAGCAAAAGCTGGAATTTGCATTGTAATTTCACCATTGATAGCTCTTATGAAAGATCAGGTTGAAAATCTCACAAAAAGAGGAATAAAGGCAAAAGCGATATATTCGGGAATGCACCCAAAAGAAATTGAAATTACATTAAACAATTGTGTTTACGGTGATATAAAAATACTTTATGTATCACCCGAACGACTTCAAAGTGATATGTTTAAGGAACATCTTAAAAAGATGAAAGTTAATTTAATTGCTGTTGATGAAGCACATTGTATTTCGCAATGGGGCTATGATTTTCGACCACCTTATCTTCAAATACAATCCATTAGGGAATATGTTGCTAATGTTCCTATCCTTGCACTTACTGCAACAGCTACACCTGAAGTTGTTGAAGATATTCAGGTTCAACTTGGTTTTAAGATAAAAAATGTTTTTCAAAAAAGTTTTGAAAGAAAAAATCTTACTTATTTTATTTTAAACAAAGAAGATAAACTGGCTTATTTACTCAGAACAATTCAAAAACTTAAAGGTACAGGAATTATTTACGTAAGAAGCCGGAAAAAAACTATAGATATTGCAAACTTTTTAATTAAAAACGGAATAAAGACAGGTTATTATCACGCAGGCTTGGATCAAAAAATACGTAATGAACAACAAAATTTCTGGATGTACGACAAAACCAGAATTATTGTGGCAACAAATGCTTTCGGAATGGGAATTGACAAACCTAATGTTCGCTATGTTGTTCATTTAGACCTACCTGATACATTGGAAGCTTATTTTCAGGAAGCAGGAAGAGCAGGACGTGATGAAAAAGAAGCCAAAGCGATAATATTATTTGAAAAAGCTGATTTAATTAAACTTGAGCAAAACTTTGAAAATTCTTTTCCTGAAAAGGAATTTATTAAGAAAACCTATCTGGCATTATGCAATTATCTGAAAATACCAGAAGGTGGAGGCAAAGATATGGGTTTTGAGTTTGATATCCGCGATTTTTGTGAGCATTATCATTTTAATATATCAACAGCATATAATGCTTTAAAATTTATTGAAAAAGAAGGTTATATTACTTTAAATGAAGATCCCAATACTACTTCTATGCTGCATTTTACAATAGCCAAAGAAGATTTATACAGATTTCAGATAAAAAATCCTTCAACAGATAATTTTATCAAAACCATACTTCGATCTTATGGTGGATTATTTAATGATTTTGTAAGAATATCTGAAGTTGAAATTGCAAAAAGAATTAATTCAGATGTTGAAAAAGTAGAGAAAATGCTTGTATTTCTATCAAAAATGCAAATATTAAATTACGTACCCAAACGAGTTAAACCATTTATTATCTTTCCGATACAACGTATAGCTGAAAATGATATTTTTTTATCAAAAGAAAATTATGAGATAAGGAAAGAAAATGCAGCCAAAAGAATTAAAGCAGTTACTGATTATATTTCATCTTCAGCAAAATGCCATAATCAGTTTCTATTAGAATATTTTGGTGAAATTAATAGCAAAAGATGTGGTAAATGCGATATTTGTCAGGAAAGAAATAAGATGGAAATGAATGAATATGAATTCAATAATATTCTAGAGCAAATAAAACCGTTGTTGCAAATGAAATTAATTACCGTGGAAGAACTGGTTAGCAGATCTGATGCAGATGAAGACAAAATATTAAAGGTTTTGCAATGGTTATTGGATAATGACAAAATAAAACAAGCAGGTAATATGCAGTTTTACTGGAATAGATATTGATAATTTTTTAAATTAATTGTTTCCAAAAAATTTTCCTTTTTGTGAAATTACAGGGAATAACATTAAATATATCAGCAACACTACACTTAAGGCTACTGAGGGTATTGCAGCAACTTTACCCGCAAGCTGAAGTGATATTACTGCTGAAAAAGGGTTGTTTTTAACCAAAAATAATAATGAATAACTAATTCTATCTCTGGATTTAATATTCAAAAACAACAAAATTCTGTTAAAGATAAAGCCAAAGCCAAATAAAAAAATAAATAATAATAAGGTTGGGAGTATGAGAACTTTAGTGTGATTAATAAATATATCACTATTTAAACCAATTACAATATAAACAATAATAAAAAAACTCCAATCAATAAATCGTCCTTTAAATTTTGTAAGTAAATTAAATATTTTTATTTTTTGAATAATTTGTGATAAAATTAAAGGTATTATAATTGTTATAGTTAAAATTTTAAATAATTCAAAAATACTACTGGAAAGTTTGTTACCCAAAGTAAAATAAGCAACCAAAGGAAATAATATCAACAAAAATAAAGAAGCACCAATTACTCCAAAAACGGATAATTTTGAATTACCTCCATATTGAGCAGTAAAAGGTACAATTATAGCACCAGGAGGTGCGATTACAATAAAAATAAAACCTTTAAACAAATCATCATCAGGTAAATAAAAAATTCGAGCAAAAGCTAAAAGTAAAATACCAAACAAAAAATAATTTAATAAAATTGAAATCAACACAGGTTTTATTACCATGTTAATATCTTTTATTTCAGCAAATGAAAATGAATTTAATGAAACCAACATCATGAATGCCAATATATACAGTGAATAATCTTTAAAATAGATTGCAAAATCCCCTGCAAAAACACCAAGTAATATGGCCAAAGCCAAAATAAAATTTCTATTTTTAAAAAGTCTGATCAATTTTTTATAAGATTAACATTAATAAAACAGAAAAGTTAAATGATAAAAGCAAGAATTGAAGTAAGAAGGATTAAGTCAAAACATTTTTTTATCTTTGCAAGCAATAAAAAATGAATGTATGGCATTAAAATGTGGAATAATCGGTTTAACAAACATAGGTAAAACAACTTTATTTAATTGTATATCAAACACAAAAGCAGAAACAACTAATTTTGCATATAGTACAAATAAATCTAATATGGGAATAGCATTTGTTCCTGATATGCGATTATTTGAACTTGATAAATTAGTAAAAGCAGAAAAGGTAGTTCCTGTAACAATTGATATAGTTGATATTCCTGGTTTGGCAAAAGGATCAAACCAAGGAGAAGGAGTTGGAAATGCTTTTTTAGCCGATATACGTCAAACGGATGCAATCATTCATGTTTTACGTTGTTTTGATGATGAAAACCTACCACATGTCGAAGGAAATGTTGACCCTGTTCGTGATAAAGAAATTATAGATCTGGAATTACAAGTAAAAGACCTTGAACTTATTGAACGTAAGATTCAACGTACTGAAAAAGCTGCAAAATCAGGCGATAAAGATGCAAAACATGGTATCGATGTATTAAACAGATACAAAGATCACCTTGAATCATTTCAAAATATCAGAACATTAGAAGTTTCAGATGATGATAAAAAATGGGTAAATGATATGTTTTTACTAACTGATAAACCAGTTATGTATGTGTGTAATGTTGATGAAAAATCAGCACTAAATGGAAATAAATATGTTGAAAAATTAAAAGATAGCGTTAAAGAAGAAAACACGGAAGTACTGGTAATAGCAGGAGCCTTAGAAGCTGATATTGCTGCACTTGATACAGAGGAAGATCGTATAGCATTTTTACAGGATTATGGACTTGCTGAGCCAGGAGTAAATAAATTAATACGCTCTGCATATAAATTATTGAATTTAATATCATTTTTTACCATTGGAGGCAAAGAAAACCGTGCTTGGACTATTCGCAAAGGTATGACAGCCCCACAAGCAGCAGGAGCAATTCATAGTGATTTGGAACGTGGCTTTATAAGAGCTGAAGTTATTAAATATGAAGATATGATTAAATATATAACTGAAGCCAAAGTAAAAGAAGCAGGAAAACTTTCTGTTGAAGGTAAAAGTTATATTGTAAATGATGGCGATATTTTACATATCAGATTTAATGTGTAAAAATTTATAAAGCCATAAAAAAATATTTGTCAAATTATTAATTGTTAATCTGTTTGCAATTTTTTATCTTATCTTCAATATTAGATTTGCCCATTTTATATGCTATAAAATAATTTTCACACGCTTTATTTTTATTTCCAATAATAAAATAAGCAGATCCTAAATTATAATATGCATCCATGTTCTTCTCATTCAGTTCAATGGATTTATTATAATCAATAATTGCCTCATTAAACATATTTAAACTCATTTTAATATTTGCTCTCATAAACCATATTTTTGCATTAGTCGAATCCAGAATAATTGCTTGATTATAATTGATTAATGCTCCATTAAAATCATAATTATCAGATTTCATTAATGCTTCAATAATCAAATTATTAGCTTTTTGTTTCTTATCAACACAAGAAATGAAAAACACTCCCAATAAGGCAATTATTAATAATAATTTGTTATAATTACGCATAAATTTTTATCTTCAAAATTAATACTTTTGAATTAATTAATATTTCTAAATAATGTTAAAACCATACTATTAAAATCAAAGAATTAAATTTAGATTATTTTTAACAACTTAAATAAAAAATTATTTATACATTTGCTAAATCGATTTAAATATTTTTTTCAGGTAATTTTTTGCCAAGAATTATATATTTAAGTTTGTTTTTAAAAAATTAAGCATGAAAAATATTTTCTACTTCTTTTTTACTTGTTTTTTTCTATTCTTTTCAATTACAACATATTCAAAAGTAATTGCGAATGTAACAAGTAATACATTTATAAATAAAATGGCTTTTTTCTTACCCGGTCCAACCGATACTATTTGTGTTGGTGATACAGTTACTTTAAATGCAAGTAATCCTTTTGCTCTAAGTTATGCATGGTCACCAGGGTATAACATATCAAATATTAATATTCCAAATCCTAAAGTGTATCCTACTCAAACAACTACATATAAAGTAATTATTTATGGAATAACCAGTAATTTGATTACAAACGGAGATTTTAGTCAAGGGAATACCGGATTTACATCCGGATATACATACACAACGAATTTATGGCCAGAAGCAACCTATTATATTGGCAGCAATCCAAATACTTATCATGCAAATTTTGCTGTTTGCGGTGACCATACCACAGGAACTGGAAATATGATGATTGTTAATGGTGCAGCAGTTCCAAATACGAATATCTGGCAAAAAACAGTTGCTGTTAATCCAAATTCAATGTATGTTTTTTCTTGTTGGTTGGCAAGTGTAACTACATCAAATCCTGCTCAATTACAATTTTTCGTAAATGGAATTCAGATTGGGAACATTTTTAATGCAACATCAACAAATTGCAACTGGAATATGTTTTATAATTTATGGCCTTCGGGAACAGCCACAACAGCAAACATAGCAATAAAAAATCAAAACAGTCAGTTGAGCGGAAATGATTTTGCTATTGATGATTTGTATTTTGCTGAAATGGTTGAAATATATGATTCAACAAAAATAGTTGTTGATAAACCTGTTATAAATTTAGGAAATGACACTTCAATATGCCAAGGAGACACATTAAAATTAACTCCTGGCAACGGATTTATTCAATATCAATGGTCAAATGGTTCATTAACTCCATCCATTAATGCAACTAATACAGGAAATTACTGGGTAAATGTCAAAACACAAACTGGATGTAAAACTGCAGATACTATAAATTTAACTGTAAATGCACTTCCGGTTATTACAACAATCAGTGATACAATTTGTATTGGCGATACAGCAGTATTATTTGCTTCTGGAGGGAGCAATTATTTATGGAATACTGGTGATACAACTCAATTAATAAATTTAATTCCAAATATTACAACAAACTATAATGTAATTGTTACATCAAATCAGGGTTGTGTGGATTCGTCTTTTGCAACAGCTTTTGTTAATCAAAAACCTAATTTGGGAATAACCGCTCAACATTCAATTTGTGAAGGTGATTCAACAAATTTAGTTGCAAATGGTGGCATTTTTTATCAATGGAACAATGGCGCTAACTCATCAATTATAAACGTAAGTCCAATGGTAAATACAACATATAATGTGGAAGTTATTGATTCTAATGGTTGTAAAAATGACACTTCAACATCAGTAAATGTAGTTACAAATCCAATTTCAACAATTACTACTGATATAGATACTGTTTGTACTGGAAATCCAATTATTTTGACTGCATCCGGTGGTAATATTTTTCATTGGAATACTGGTGATAACAGCAATTCAATTACCGTTTATCCAATAAATAATACAACATATTCCTGTACGGTTTCGAATGGATTAAATGGAATTATTTGCTCAAACACATCTAATTATCAAGTTTATACAGAGAATTGCAATACTTTATATATCCCAAATGCATTTGTTCCAAGTGGAGTAAATAAGATATTCAAGCCTATTGGAAATTTTTCTGAGGGTACAGAATATTATATGGTAATTTATAATCGTTGGGGACAATTAATATTTGAGTCCAAAAATTTTGATGAAGGTTGGGATGGAACGCTTAATGGTAAGCTTGTTCAACCTGGAGTTTATATTTATTATTTTAATATGAAATTTGGAGGGCAAAAAGCATTTTTTGAAAAAAAAGGAATTGTAACCTTAGTTGAATAACAAATCATGATTTCACTGAATTCTAATATTATAGAAATAAATAAGAATAATATTTTTTATTCTGACTTTAATAAAATTGAATATTGTTTTTCCATCAAATAATACTAATTTTGCTTAAAAAACAATTTGAAAATAGCTTTAGTTTCTGTTATTAATGATTTATCAACCGATCAGCGTGTTGATAAAGTTTGTAAAACGCTAGAAAAATGTGGATATAAAGTTTTATTGGTGGGAAGAATAAAAAAGGACAGTTTGCCTTTGAAAAATCGCACGTATAAAACACATCGGATGAAATTAATCTTTGAAAAAGAAGCTATATTTTATACCGAATATACAATTCGTTTATTTTTTTTCCTTTTATTTCACAAATCAGACCTATTAATTTCTAATGATTTAGACACATTACTTCCAAATTTTCTAATAAGTAAATTCAAAAGAATTCCATTGGTTTACGATAGTCACGAATATTTTATTGGAGTTCCCGAATTAGAAAAAAATGATTTTGCAAGAAAAATCTGGCTGAAAATTGAAAAATGGATATTTCCAAAATTAAAACATGTTTTTACTGTAAACCAGTCTATTGCGGAACTATACCAGAAACAATATAATATAAACATAAATATAGTTAGAAACATACCTTTAAAAAGAACAACAATCATTTCAAAAACAAGAGAAGAACTTGGGTTGCCAATGAATAAAAAAATATTAATTCTTCAGGGAGCTGGTATTAATATAGATAGAGGTGTAGAAGAGCTTGTACAATCAATGCAATGGATTAACAATTCAATCCTTTTAATTATTGGTAATGGGGATATTATTGATAATTTGAAAATATTAACGGATGAATTAAAATTAAAAGAGAAAGTAAAATTTATTAATCGATTACCATATAATGAGTTAATAAATTATACCGCAAATGCTGATTTAGGTCTTACTGTTGATAAAGACAGCAATTTGAATTATAAATTTAGTTTGCCGAATAAATTATTTGATTATATTAGTGCAGAAATACCTGTTTTAGCCTCTAATTTACCTGAAGTCAAAAGAATAGTTGAGAAATATAAAGTTGGAGAAATTCTTTATTCACACCAACCTGAAATAATGGCTCAAACTATTGAAAATATGCTTAATAACAATGAAAAGCTTAAAGAATATAAAGCAAATACTAGAATTGCAGCTATTGAATTGTGTTGGGAAAATGAAGAAAAAGAATTATTTAAAGTTTATAATCTCTATAACTAAAATAGTTTACTTAATAAGATAAAATTTTGCCACTTTCACATCTTAATGTTCTTGTTGGAAATTTATCAATCATCATAAAGTCATGTGTAGCCATTAAAACAGCTCTCCCATTTTCACTAATATTTTTAAGTAACTGAATGATTCCTTCTGAAGTTTCCGGATCTAAATTACCTGTAGGTTCATCTGCAAGAATGAGTTCAGGATCATTAAGTAAAGCTCTGGCAATAGAAACTCTTTGTTGTTCTCCGCCAGAAAGTTGATGTGGCATTTTAAAACCCTTTGTTCCCAACCCTACTTTATCTAAAACTTCTTTAATACGCTCATCTATTGCATTATTCTCTTTCCAACCTGTTGCTTTTAAAACAAATTTTAAATTTTCATTAATACTTCTGTCAATTAATAATTGAAAATCCTGAAAAACAATTCCTAATTTTCTTCTTAAATAAGGAATCTCTTTCTTTTTTATATTTTTTAATTGAAAATCAGCAACAATTGCACTTCCCTCAATCACAGGTAAATCTGCATATAATGTTTTTAATAACGAACTTTTCCCTGTACCTGTTTTTCCAATTAAATAAACAAATTCGCCTTTCTCAATTACTATGTTTATATCGGAAAGTATCATTATATTTCTTTGATAAACAGTTAGATTTTGAAGTTCAATTATTTTATCAAGTGCCATTTTTAATAGTTTATTATGAAATGTAAAATTAGTAATATTTTATTTAAGATAATTTATTTTTTTCTTTTGAAAACAAATTTAGATTATATTTATTTATAACTTGCTCAAGTTCATCTTCATTTTGAGTTCCTAATAAAATTTTTTTTCCATTTTTTAATTCTATTTGCAGACCGGTATTACCTGAAATATTATAAGCAATATTTTTTTTAAAGCTTAATGTTCGAATTCCCCAACCTCCATATTCTGAAATAGGATTATATTTTCTAATATATATTTTATCAATTTCATTCCATTTTAATTCTTTGAAATGCAAGTGAAATGGTGAAAATCGAAAAAAAATTCCAATATAATTAATCTTTATCGTTAGTTTTATATATAAAATTAAAAATAAAACAGAAAACGGAAATAAACCCATTACAGCCAGAGACCAGTTTGGTGATAGATTTGAACCTATTGATCTTTGTAATATTATTTGATCAAAAAAACTACATAAGAAAACAATAGATAAAAGAGCAAATAAAAGCCAAATCCATACATTTCTAACTTTTTGAACTTCATGATATTCTAAATCATCCATGATTTTTCTATTTAAAATTAGTTATCAAAATTAATAAAATAAAAAACAATTAAAAATACTTTCCCAATAAAATAAAATTTATTTAAGTGGTCTTTTCTTTATCATTCCTCCTTTTGTATCTTTAATACTAATCATAATTATAAAAGCATTGTGGTCAATTTTTTTAATATTGGTATTTAACTTATTAACTTCTAATCGGGTAATTACAGTAAAAATTATTTTAATTTCCTTATTTGAAATTTCATTATTTCCATAACCTCTTTCGCCATTATAAATAGTAACTCCCCTACCCATTTCATTAATAATCATTTCTCTAATTTCGTTCGATTTAACAGAAATTATGGTAACACCAGTCAGCTCTTCAATTCCTTCAATAATAAAATCAACTGTTTTGGAAGCAGAAAGATAAGTTAGTATAGAATATAGAGCTGTTTCCATTGATAACAGATAAGCAGCAAATGAAAAAATTAATATATTTATTATTAAAATAACATCCCCAACAGAAATACCAAATTTGCGATAAATTGAAATAGCTAAAACTTCAGTACCATCTATTACACCTCCTCCTCTAACAGCCAGTCCAATACCAGCTCCTAAAAAGAAACCACCGAATACAGCAACAAGTAATTTATCATGAGTTATTTGAGGATAAGGAATAAATGCAACAATTAATGATAAAGCAATAATTCCAATTGTAGTTTTTAATGCAAATTCTTTACTAATAGTTTTGTAACTTACAATTATAAATGGAGTATTTACAATAACTAATAGAACTGATAAAGTCAATGGCGTTAACTCTCTTAATAACAATGAAATACCGACAGCACCTCCGTCGATAAATCCATTAGGTAATAAAAAACCTTTAAGTCCAAATCCTGCTGCAAATACACCTAATGAAATAAGAATAGTATCCTTTATTCTTTGCTTAACCAAATCTTGCCATTGCATAAACTCTTTAGCTTTAATATAATGAGATTCGACATGTTCTCGTTTATTATGCTCTTTATGCAAATGAGACCTGCTTGAAAAAAAATTAAATAAAAAATTCATTTATATTGTTTTTTCGTAATTATGAATATTAAAATATTCATCATATTTAAAATCTATTAATATTTCAAGTGATTAATAAGAATATTTCAGAAAATAAATGTTTAAATTATTTTAATTCATAATTCTTTTAATTGTTTCTATATTATTTTTATTGTAAATATCTTTTCCTTCTGATGTATATAACTTATCTATTTGATTTTGATAATATGCTGTTATTTTTACTCTAACCATCTTAAGTGTTGAATTTAAGAACTGATTTTGTTCTGTAAAGGCTTCATCCAAAACAATAAATGTTGAAGGTAACCATCTCTCGGGGAATTTCAGTAGATGTTTTCCTCCTTTATCTTGATTTATAATTTCATGTTGCAGATGCTTTAAAAAGGCTTTTTCTTTTTCATTATTAACTGCTTCATGAGAATTAGAATAATGATTAATCCATCTTCTTACTGCTTCTTTATTTAAAACAATTAATCCTGTAGTATAATTGTTTTGATTATTATATAACATCACTTGATCGACAAACGAAATATGCTCAATAAGTTTTTCTTCTATACCTTCCGGACTATATTTTTCGCCATCATTCGCAATTAATAAACTCTTATAACGACCTACAACATAAAGAAAACCATCATTATCCAAATAGCCTAAATCTCCTGTATGTAACCAACCATTTTTAATAGTTTCAATAGTTGCTTGTTTATTTTTCCAATAACCTAACATTACATTCTCACCTTTTATAACTATTTCGCCTTTGGAATATGCAGGTAAAGCATTCCCGTTTTCATCTTCTATCCTTAGTTCTAAAGGTTTTACAAGACAACCTGAAGAACCAAGTTTATGATTATGTAATGCGTTGGAGGAAATAATCGGTGAAGCCTCAGATAATCCATAACCTTGCATCATTGGAATACCAATTGCGTAAAAAAACTTTTGTAATTCGGTATCTAATAAAGCACCTCCTCCGATAAAAAAATCAAGTTTACCTCCAAAAGCATTTCTAACTTTAGAAAACAATAATACATTAAACAATTGATTCAGTGGCTTTAAAAATGTACGCACTCCTTTTCCTTTGTTTATCCCTAATCCATTGTACAAATAAGCTATTTTAAGTGCAATATGGAACAATATTCTGCTAACATTTCCTTTATCATTAATATTTTTTTCAATATTTTTTCTGAAATTTTTAGCCAAAGCTGGGACACTTAGTATTAAATTTGGTTTAATCTCTTTAATATTAACAGGAATATTTTTAAGTGATTCAATTGGAGTTTTACCAATCTTAACAAATGCTATACTTGCACCTTTATAAATAAAACAATAAAATACAGTATGAGCAAATGAATGATCAAGTGGCAAAATAAATAAAGTACGGTAATCTTCAGGGATAGTCATTAAAGTACATGCCTGCTCAACATTAGCTGTATAATTTCGATGCGAAAGAATAATTCCTTTTGGATCTGAAGTAGTACCAGATGTATAACAAATATTAGCAGCATCACTACTATTTATAGAAGTCCATCTTTTTACAAACTCATTAACATGTTGAGCTAAAAAAGTATCACCAAGTCTATAAATATCATCTTTATACAATTCATTTTCTGCATACTCATCTTGTTCATCCAAAAATATTATTTTTTCAAGTGTAGGGCAATCATCTATTATCTCTCGTATTTTGGCAGCTTGTCCTTGCGAAGTAATTACAAAATTGCATTCAGCATGATTTAACCTGAATTTTATTTCAGAAGCTTCAATAAGCTTAACCGAAAGCGGAACGTTAATTGCACCACAATATAATATTGCCAGCTCGCTAATTATCCAATCATTTCTACCTTCAGATATTAATGCAATCCTATCACCATGCTTTACATTTATGCTCATCAAGCCAGCGGCAAAGCGATAAACATCTTTTTTGGTTTGTTCATAAGTAATAAAATCATATTTATCAGCATTTTTTTCTCTAAGCAAGGGGTTATTGCTATATTTATTAACAGCATTTTCAAATAATACCGGTATTGTTATCATTGATTTTTTATTAATTGTTAGTGATTATTTCTATTCTTCAATTACTCACAACTTCTCATTTTAATTATTTCTATAAGAATAATTTCAAAAGAAAAGTCAGAATTTTTAATATCTGAATTTGAAAAACTACCAGTTGAAAAATTCATTCCTTTTTTACTCCCTCTTATCGTTTTAAAAGGTTTAATACATTTGGATATTGTATCACTTTCTTCTTGCATTACTCCTGATTTATAATAAATTATCTTTAAAGATAATTTTACATTATAATTATTTTTATTTTTAGCCGTTATGCATAATTTTAGTGGACTTTTTCGGGAAAGAATATTAGTATGTTTCCATTTGTAAGAAATTTCAATTCCTTCTTTCAATATTTGATTTTGATTTTGCAACTCATTTTGAGACATTGCATTATATCCAAATAAAATAATAAATAAAGATAATACTATTATTATACGATTTTTCATGATAAATTATTTTTAATAAAAGTTCAAAATTAAAGAAAAAAACATATCTATTAAAATATACTTTTTATTATATCAATATTAAATTAAAAAATCATAGTTTTAATAGCTCAATTTCAGAGATAAATTTTAATTTATTCCTTTTTTTGCAGTATCAAATTTTTAAGTAACTTTGCATGCTTTTTTAAAATAAATATAATAAATTTTATGGCTTCAACACAAGATTTCAAAAACGGATTATGCATAGTATTTAATGGGGAATTATATTCTATATTTGAATTTCAACATGTAAAACCAGGTAAAGGACCAGCTTTTGTTCGTACACGTTTAAAAAATTTAAAAACAGGAAAAGTAATTCCTAATACTTTTACCGCTGGAGTTAAAATAGATATTGCTCGTGTTGAGAGAAGGCCTTATCAGTTCTTATATAAAGAAGAAGGTGGCTACAATTTTATGCATGCAGAGACTTTTGAACAGGTTTTAATTGATGAAACTATTATTAATGCACCTCAATTTCTTAAAGAAGGGCAAGCAGTTGAAATTACGGTACACGCTGATACAGAAACACCTTTACAATGTGAATTACCTGCTTTTGTTGAAATGCAGATTACATATACAGAACCAGGTGAAAAAGGTAATACAGCAACCAATGCAATGAAAGACGCAACAGTTGAAACCGGTGCTATTATAAAAGTACCTTTGTTTATAAGTGAAGGTGAAAAAATTAAAGTTGATACACGAACAGGCGTTTATGCTGAAAGAGTAAAATAATATATAAAAACAATTTTAAATACTTTTTATTTCCCGATATTTATCTGGTATTAAATTTGATAACATGTAATTGAACATAATGAAATTACCAACACCACATACATTAAAAGAAATCGCTGCAATAATTGATGCAGAATTTGAAGGAAATCCTGACTTCCAAATTACAGGAATAAATGAAATTCACATGGTTGAAAATGGTGATCTTACTTTTGTTGATCACCCCAAATATTACAAAAAAGCATTAAGCTCAAAAGCTACTACTATCATTATTAATTCAAGAGTAGAATGCCCCGATGGTAAAGCATTGCTATTCAGCGAAGATCCTTTTGAAGCTTATGTCAGCTTAGTAAGAAAATTCAGAGGTTTTAAACAATCTTCTTTTGCTATAAGTCATTCTGCTGAAATAGGAGAAGGTACTATCATTCAGCCAGGCGCATTTATTGGTAATCATGTTAAAATTGGTAAAAACTGTATTATTCATGCCAATGTTTGCATTTATGATTATACTGAAATTGGCAACAATGTAATTATTCATTCTGGAACGGTTTTAGGTGCTGATGCCTACTATTTTCAACGAAAACCTGCTGGTTATCGTAAAATGGAATCCTGTGGAAAAGTAGTAATTGAGGATAATGTAGAAATAGGAGCTTTATGTGCTATAGATAAAGGAGTTTCAGGTAATACAGTTATAGGAAAAGGAACAAAATTTGACAATCTGGTTCAAATCGGTCATGATACACGTATCGGACAAAATTGTTTGATAGGTTCTCAAAGTGCCATTGCTGGTGTTACTGTAATTGAAGACGACGTAATTATATGGGCAAAAGTTGCTATTAATAAAGATTTGGTAGTTGGCAAAGGAGCCGTAATTTTAGCTACATCGGGTGTAGATAAAAGTTTGGAAGGTAATAAAGTTTATTTCGGAATTCCTGTGGATGAAGTTCGTAAAAAATGGAAAGAATACGCTTATTTAAAAAAACTACCAGAGTTTTTTGAAAATGAAAAAAGAAAAAATAATTTACTTAACCAAAAAGAATAAGGAGTTATAACTAAAAAAAATTGTCGTAGGAATATCAAATTTCTTACGATTTTTTTTAATTTTCAATAATAATTATGTTTAATTGTAAATTAATCTTAAGAAAGATTAGTGAAAATTTTTACAAACAATTGATTATATCCTTTTTAATTGTTTAAATAATATAAAAACCTAAACCCTTATCAAAAATTATTAATAATAATATTTTTTCTTAATAAAGTTAAACTAAAAAGTTGTACCTTTGTTGATGTAATATAATTATTAATAACCTTTTAATACTTGAAAAATATGAAGAATACAGCACTTCGAGTTCGTCCCGTAGGGGTAGGTTCTAATGAACATTCCTTTTATTTTGTGAACGAAGATCATTGGCTGGCAACAGAAAATTTGCCTAGAAAAAGAGAAATACTTAAAACTGTTAAAGTTGATTTTGTCCATAAAACAATAAATCCTCCGGAATTATTAAAAAATGTATTTACTTTCAATGGTATTGACAAATTTAGTAAATCTGAACAAAAATTTATAAATATGAGAATTGGACTTAATTTTGAATATTGCGATATTTATAATTTAATTTTTAAGCCATTAAGCATTAAAATAAAAAAAACAAATTTGTCTTCAAATTTTTAAAAGAAGGACATCTAAAATATTAATTAAAATACAATATAAATTAAAAAAATTATTAATTAACTTTTAATTTTTTTATTTATATTTGAAAAAAAACATTTCATGACAACATTAAAAATAGGCGATAAAGCTCCGGAAATTAACGCATTGGATCAATTTGGCAATTCAATAAATCTTGAAAATTATTTGGGATCTAAAGTTATTTTATACTTTTATCCAAAAGACAATACTCCTGGTTGTACTAATCAAGCCTGTAATCTGAGAGACAACTATCAATATTTATTGGAAAAAGGCATTAAAATTATTGGTGTTAGTGCTGATAATGAAACTTCACATTTGAATTTTACAGAAAAATTTGGATTACCATTTCCTTTATTACCAGATACTGACAAAAAAATAATAGTTGACTATGATGTCTGGGGTGAAAAAAAGTTCATGGGGAAAACTTATGATGGTATTCATCGTGTTACTTTTTTAATTAATGAAAAAGGATTTATTGAGAAAATTTTCACAAAAGTAGATACTAAAAATCATAGTACTCAAATATTAAAAGAATTACAAATTAAATAGCACTAAATAAAATTAATTCAAACAAAAATCATGAGTAAAGAAAATATTGAAAATCAGGATAAGAAAGAAAAATTAAAAGCATTACAGCTAACAATTGACAAAATTGAAAAAAACTACGGTAAAGGCTCTATAATGAAATTAGGCGACTCACCTGTTGTTGCAGTTGAAGTAATTTCAACTGGTTCAATAGGTTTGGATGTTGCTTTAGGAATTGGAGGTTTACCAAAGGGTAGAGTTATTGAAATATATGGACCGGAATCTTCTGGCAAAACAACACTAGCCATTCATGCAATAGCTGAAGCTCAAAAAGCAGGTGGTATTGCCGCATTTATAGATGCAGAACATGCATTCGACAGTTCTTATGCTAAGAAATTAGGTGTTGATGTTGATAATTTATTTGTATCTCAACCTGATAATGGAGAACAAGCATTAGAAATAACAGAAAATCTAATCAGGTCAGGAGCAATTGATATAATCGTAATCGATTCAGTTGCCGCCTTAACTCCCAAGAGCGAAATTGAAGGCGAAATGGGTGATTCAAAGATGGGATTACAAGCAAGATTAATGTCGCAAGCATTGCGTAAACTAACAGCAACAATAAGTAAAACAAACTGTTGTTGTATATTCATTAATCAGTTACGCGAAAAAATTGGCGTTATGTTTGGAAATCCAGAAACTACTACCGGAGGAAATGCACTTAAATTTTATTCATCCGTACGATTAGATATAAGAAGAATTAGCCAAATAAAAGATGCTGAAAATGTAATTGGAAACAGAGTTAAAGTAAAAGTTGTAAAAAATAAAGTTGCACCTCCATTCAGAACTGCTGAATTTGATCTGATGTACGGAGAAGGATTCTCGAAAATAGGAGAAATAATTGATTTAGGTGTTACTTACAACATTATTAAAAAAAGTGGGTCTTGGTTTAGTTATGGAGAAACTAAATTAGGTCAAGGCAGAGATTCAGTTAAACAACTATTGACAGACAATCCTGAACTTTCGGAAGAATTGGAAAACAAGATTAAAGAAATTATTACAAAAATATAATTTTAGTAGATTTCTAAAGATCAATTTATAAACTGAAATAATAAATAAAGGCTTTAATAAATTCAAATAAGGTCAAATTAAGACTTAATAATTTAAAACAAAATTCTGAAGTTCAATTTATTAAATTTTCACTTTAAAATACTAAAAACCCGTTGAAATAATAAAATATCAGCGGGTTTTTTATTTTAAAATCTATTTTTCAAGCTTTATATCAATATTTTTGCGAAATTTGCATTTCAAAATCAATTTTAGTTTTATATAATTATTTTAAAAAATGATAAAAACAAAATTCTTATCAATTTCATTGATTCTAATAATTTTCTCAACTTTTGCAGGTTGTAAAAATAAAAAAAATGATACTTCTAACAAAATTTTAAAAAGAGATCCCATAGCTTTAATATCTGAAGAAATAAAAAAAGATGGAAATAATCCTGAATTATATAATAAAAGAGCAAAACTATATTTGCTGTCTAATCAAACAAATACTGCTTTAAATGACATAAACAAAGCTCTTCAATTAGATGAGAAAAATTCTGATTTTTATCTTACTCTTTCTGATATTTATTTTGCAACTGTTCAAATAGAAAAAAGTAAAGAAGCAATAAACAAAGCATTATCTTTAAATAATAAAAATTCTGAAGCTTTTTTAAAACTAGCTGAATTGAATCTCTATTTAAAACAATATGATGAAACTCAAAAGAATGCAGATATAGCAATTGATATTGAAAAAAATACTTCACAGGCATATTTTATAAAAGGTTATGCTTATAAAGAAAAAGGAGATTCTACAAAAGCAGTTACACAGTTCTTAAAAACTATAGAAGTTAACCCTGAACATTTTGAAGCATATATGCAATTAGGATTAATGTTTTCGAACAGAAAAAGTAAAAATGCTATTGATTATTTTAATAGTGCTTTAAATTTAAAGCCTAAAAGTATAGAAGCTTACTATGCTTTAGGAATGTTTCAACAAGAAAACGGCAATCCTGATGCTGCCATAAAAGCCTACAAAAGTATTATTACAATTGATACTAAATATAAAGCAGCCTATTATAATATTGGCTATATATATTTGGAATACAAAAAGGATTTTAAAGAAGCATTGAATTATTTTGGAGATGCTATAAAAACAGATAATGATTATGCTGAAGCTTATTATAATAGAGGTTACGCTTATGAATTCCTTAAAGACTATCAAAATGCTAGAAAAGACTACAAAAAAGCTATTGATTTAAAACATAATTATCAAAATGCAATTGAAGCCATGAACCGTTTAGACAAATTTAAAAATTAAATATTAATTGAGATTCCAAAAATAAGATTTTTAAGGCGAACAAGATTTTAAACCCTAAGTTTACATTAGTATAATAGGACTTTTAATTTTAAAGTTCAACTTAGAAAAAGTATTTTTCAGAATCTTTTAAGCATAAAATAATCTATAATAAACTGGAATTTAATAAAATGAAAAGATTATCATATTAATAATTATTTTAATTCATTTTTTATTTCGTTCAAATCTTCAATAAATATAGTATTCTGTAACAATAATTCCTGAAATACAGATGCTGCATTTGATATATCATTCTCTTTTCCCATCATTTCCAATTGAAAAGATAATTCGCCTGGTAAACATGGATTTTCAAAATTCCGATATGAACTTTTTATTTTATGAGCCCAAAAATCAACCATTTTTGGATTATTTTCTGATATAGCATCTTTTATTCCTTCTATACTTTTGATATGTTCTTCAAAAAACATATCAATTATTTCAATAATAAAATCATTACCATAATCACCGTAATTTTCTATTAATTTGGATTTATTGATAATTCTTGTCATATATAAATTCTGTATTAATTTATTTGTAAATATACAAACTATTTTTTTCTTAGTCTAATTTCATTTTTAAAATTACTTAATGAACATCCATTACAATTGGAATAACATCCACTACATCCATCTTTTTTTGGTTTTACAAATGTGTGATAAATTCTATAAAAAACAACAAAAATAGATAAAAATAAAATAATGTATGTTAATATTTCCTGTAACATAATCTTAGCTAATTTTTGGAAAATATAGATATATAGTTTTATAAGCTAAAAATCCAGCTATTAATAAAAAAATTGCAGCCCAAAATAATGCTGGAAAATGAGTTATATCTGCTATATTTTTTGCATCACCTGCTGTTTTTGGAGTTCTAAAACTGATAATTAATAATTGAATTGTTGAAAAAACAGAATCTATGAGGATAATAAAAGCACAAAGCAATGAAAATCCATACCATAGCATTTGATTATTTAAGTAAATCACGCTAAAAGATAGTAGCAAAAAAGTAATTAACCAAAATATTCCATACATATTTCTTACATACAATATTAAATTAAGAAAAGCTAAAGCAATTAATGGAAATATAACATATTGATATGCATTTTTATTTATGAAGTAAAAGAAAAGTAAAGCAACAATTGACGAAAAAGGATAGCCTGTGAATGAAACTAAAAATTTTTTGAAACCATTATCTGTACTTGTAAGGATACTTCCAGATGTATCACTTGATAAGTCTATTCTATGTACATTTCCACTCAAAATCAATGCCATAAAAGCATGACCACTTTCATGAACAAGTGTATTTATACCTCTGAAGTATCGACCAATCCAAGGCAAACGAGATATTACCAAACAAACTCCAAGAAGAATATAAAATATAACCGTTTGATTTTGAAATATTTTTTGCATCAGAATTTATTATTTTCAATTATGATGAAAATTTTTATAGTTAGTTTACTTGATTTTTTAGTTTTACAACCTCTCTTATATCATCCATTATTTTATTTGCTAAAATATCAGCATTAACAATTGAATCACTTTCTGAATAAATACGGATGATGGCTTCTGTATTTGACTTACGTAAATGAACCCATTCATTTTCAAATTCAATTTTTATACCGTCTATTGAATTAATAGGAAATTTTGAGTAACGTTCTTTTATTTTTTCAAGAATATAATCAACATCCATATCCTGAGATAGTTCAATTTTATTTTTTGAAATAAAATAATCGGGATAAATTTTCCGTAATTCTGAACAGGTTTTCCCCGATAGTGCCAAATGAGTTAAAAATAATGCAATTCCAACAAGAGCATCACGACCATAATGTAATTCAGGGAATATAATTCCTCCATTACCTTCACCTCCAATTACGGCATTTTTTGCTTTCATCATTTCTACTACATTAACTTCTCCAACTGCAGATGCATAATTTTCAGCACCAGCTTTTTCTGTAATTACTCTTAAAGCTCTGGTTGATGATAAATTTGAAACTGTATTACCAGGCTTATTCTTGAGAACATAATCAGCTACTGCTACTAAAGTATATTCTTCGCCAAACATTGTACCATCATTGCAAACAATTGCCAATCTATCAACATCAGGATCAACTACAAATCCCAAAGTTGAATTTGTTTCAATAACTGTTTCTGCAATTTTGGTTAAATTTTCAGGTAAAGGTTCCGGATTATGTGGAAAAATTCCATTTGGTGTACAATATAATTCTACAATTTCATTAACCCATAATGAACTTAATAATTGAGGAATAGCAATACCCCCAGTTGAATTTACACAATCTATTGCAACCTTGAAATTTGCATTTTTTATTGCTTCAACATTAACTAATGGAAGTTTTAAAATTTTATCGATATGTTTTGTTATAAAGGATTCATCCTTTTCGTAACTACCGATATTATCAATATCTGAATACAAATAATTATCATTATCCGCATTTTCAAGAACTATTATGCCCTCTTCAGCATTTATAAACTCACCTTTGTTGTTTAATAACTTTAAAGCATTCCATTGCTTAGGGTTATGACTTGCTGTTATAATAATACCACCATCAGCTTGAGTTTCAATTACAGCCATTTCAACTGTTGGCGTTGTTGAAAGCCCAATATCCAAAACATCAACTCCCATTCCAATTAATGCACCTGTTACCAGATTATTAACCATTTCACCTGAGATTCTTGCATCACGACCAACTACAAATCGTAAATGCTCTTTCCCTATACTTTCTTTTATAAATGCTGCAAATGCAGAAGTAAATTTTACTACATCCAAAGGAGTAAGTCCTTCATTTGCTTTACCTCCAATAGTACCTCTAATCCCTGAAATTGATTTTATTAATGTCATATATAAATTATATTAATTTCAAAAAAAACAACGATTGTCTTAACTATATTTAAAACAATCGTTGTGCAAATTTAAAAAAAAGAAATATTAAATTAAAGAATAAAATTTATTTATTTCAAAACTTCTGTAACTAATTTAGCTGCATCACTTAACGAAATTGCAGCAAAAACTTTTAAACCTGAATTATCAATGATTTCTTTCCCTTCAACAGCATTAGTTCCCTGCAATCTAACAATTATTGGAATGTTGATTTCTCCGATATTTTTATAAGCATCAACTACACCCTGAGCAACTCTGTCGCAGCGAACAATTCCTCCGAATATATTTAGTAATATAGCTTTAACATTGGGATCTTTTAATATTATTCTAAATGCTTCTTCTACTCTTTTTGCGTTGGCAGATCCACCTACATCAAGAAAATTAGCAGGCTCACCGCCCGAAAGCTTAATAATATCCATTGTTGCCATAGCCAATCCTGCACCATTAACCATACATCCAACATTTCCATCAAGCTTTACATAATTTAAAGAAAATTTACTAGCTTCCACTTCAATAGGATCTTCTTCCAAAAAATCTCTCATTTCAACAATTTCAGGATGACGGAAAAGTGCATTAGCATCAATCACAACTTTAGCATCTACTGCGTAAATTTTATCATCTGAAGTTTTAACTACGGGATTAATTTCAAATAAAGAAGCATCACTATTAATATAAGCTTGATAAAGAGAATGAACAAAATTTACCATTTCCTTATTCGCTTTACCTTTTAACCCTAAATTAAAAGCAATTTTTCTTGCTTGAAAAGCTTGTAATCCAATTTTAGGATCTATTTCTTCAGTAAAAATGTCTTCTGGAGTTTCTTCAGCTACCTTTTCAATATCCATTCCTCCTCTTGGTGAATACATTACCATAAAATGACCTGTCATTCTATTTAAAAGTAAACTCATATATAATTCTTTTATTTCCGATTCTCCTGAATAGTAAATATCCTGCTGAACCAATACTTTCCTTACTTTTTTGCCTTCAGCAGTCGTTTGAGGTGTAACTAACTGCATCCCAATCATATTTTGAGTAATTGAACTAACTTCTTCCAAATTTTTAGCAAGTTTAACACCACCTCCTTTGCCCCTGCCTCCAGCATGAACTTGAGCTTTTATCACTAAAAATTTTGAACCTGTTATTTCATTCAAAATTTTTGCAGCATTAACAGCTTCATCAGAATTTATTGCTACAATACCTTCAGGTACCTGAACGCCATATTTTTTAAGGATTTGTTTGCCTTGATATTCGTGTAAATTCATTACTTAATGTATTAATTCGTAATTGTATATTTATTATAACCTTATTTTTTAAAAAAAGTTTAATAAGAAATGATTGTTTTAAACAAAAAAATGATTATTAATTTAGAACCACCTTATTTTTTAGCATGAAGCCCGCATTCCTTTGATTCAGGATTTTCCCACCACCATCTACCGGCTCTTATATCTTCTCCTTTTGCAATTGAGCGAGTACATGGTTGACAACCAATACTTGGAAATCCATTATTATGTAGCTTATTATATGGAATTCCTTGCTTTTTTATAAAATCCCATAAAGCATCTTCTGTCCAATTTATTAAAGGGTTTATTTTTATCAATTGATTTACATCATCCCACTCAACCGTCTGCATATTCTGACGTGTAACTGCCTGTTCCCGTCTTAAGCCACATATCCACACTTTTAATCCTCTGAAAGCTCGTTTCAAAGGCTCAATTTTACGAATATTACAGCATAATTTTCGATTTTCTATACTTTCATAAAAAAGATTGATTCCATTATCATTAACCATCTTTTCAACATTAGTAGTATTTGGAAAAAAAATTTCAATATTAATTCCAAAATGTGAGTTTGTTCTTGATATTAAGCTATAAGTCTCTGGAAACAATCTTCCTGTGTCTAGTGTAAAAATTCTTACTGTTTTGTCAATCTTAGATAAAAAATGTGTTAATACCTGATCCTCTAACCCCATGCTAGAAGCAAATGCAATTTCTTTTTTATAATTAGATATGAAATATTCAAGTATTTTTTGTGGATCTGAATTTTTAAACTGTTCGTTTAAATTAAGAATTGATTCGATATCTTTCATTTTATTTTAAATGTTTTTCAATAATTTGACTTAACTCTGAAGATTTGAATGGTTTAGATATATAGTCATCCATGTCAGATTTTTTGTACAAATCTAAGTCTTCTTTTAGAAAATTTGCTGTAAAAGCTATAATTTTTACTCTTTTTTCTATATTGATTTCATTTTCAAAGTCTCTAATTCTTTTTGTAGCAGTTATTCCATCCATTTCTGGCATTTGAATATCCATCAAAATTATATCATATTTTGTTGTTATATACATATTTAAGGCTTCCAAACCATTATTTGCAATATCTATTTCATAGCCCATTTTTGAAATTGCATTTTTTGCAATTTTCTGATTCATCAAATTATCTTCAGCCAATAAAATCCTTAATTTTTTCTCTTCATTTGATTTCTCTTCAAAATTATGTATCGTTAAATTTATTTCTGTTTGATTTGATTTTTGGAACAATAAAGTAAACCAAAATTCTGAACCTTTACCTACTTCACTGTTAACATCTATTTCTCCTCCATGAAGTTCTACCAAATGCTTTGAAATTGCCAATCCTAAGCCAGTACCACCAAACTCTCTTGTACGTCCTGAGAATTCTTGTGTAAATTCCTGAAATAGCTTATATTTAATATTATTTGAAATACCTATTCCTGTATCTTTAACTTTAAAAAGCAATTTTATATTCTTATCATTCTGATTTTCAACAGAAACATTTAAATTAATAATTCCTTGTTTTGTAAATTTAATAGCATTATTCAGAATATTTAACAAAATTTGATTAAAACGTAAAGCATCACCTATTAATAATGAAGGAACCTGATTACTTATTTCGTAAATAAATTCAAGTTGTTTTTCTTCTGCTTTAATTTTAGTTTGAAAAACAATATCTCCAAGTAATTTATAAATATCAAACTCTTCAGTATTTAATTTTAATTTACCGGTTTCTATATCCGAAAAATCCAAAATATCATTAATAATTATTAATAAATTATTTACAGATAAATTAATGACATCCAGATTGTCCTTTTGAATCGAAGTTAAATTTGGAGCATTAATCATTTCAGTCATTCCTACTATATGATTTAATGGCGTTTTAATCTCATGACTCATATTAGCTAAAAACCTGCTTTTTGCAACAGTTGCTTCTTCTGCTTTTTCTTTAGCGGCTTTAAGTTCTTGTTCTGCTAATTTTCTATCGGTAATATCTAAAATGGTTCCTGACAGTTTTATCACATTCCCCAAATGATCCAATATAGGTTTTCCAATTGCATACGCATAACGTATTGACATATCAGGCATATAAAAACTATAGTCAAGTTCGTATGAAACACCCATTTTAATAGCATCTTCTATAGCTCTAATATACATAATTTTATCATCTGGATGAACCATTGAAACAAATTCATCAAAAGATGGCTGCTTTTGAGAAGGAACTAATCCAAAGATTTTAAAAACTTCATCAGACCATTTAAACTGCATTTTTCCAATATCTAAAACCCAATTTCCTAAATGAGCTATACTTTGTGATTCTTTTATAAAATTTTCATTTGCAATTGTATTTGCTTCTAAATTCTTTAAAGGAGTAATATCCTGACAAACAGCCATATATTCAATTATTTCATTATTTGAATTATATACTGCGGTATAAGTGGTATTTAACCACCTTTTTTCAATATCTCTAAAATTAACTTTATGTTCAACACTAATTGATTTATTTGCAATATTTAAGGAAGAAATACTATTTTTAATTCTAAAAATATCTTCATCATCTATAAAGTTAATAAAGTTCTTTCCTTCAACAGTATTAGGGTTTAAGTTAAAAAATAAAACAAAAGCAGGATTAGAATATGAAATAGTAAAATCAGGCAACATCCTGAAAATTAAAACAGATTGATTTTCAACTAAATTTTTAAACCTTCTTTCACTCTCTAGCAATGAAATTTGAGCTAACTTTCGTTCTTTAGTTTGTTTTTCAATCTCATTTATATGCAAATTCGTTTCTCTTAACTGCTTGTTAGCAATTTGTTTTATAATATTGATTGCATAAATTCCAATTAAAAGTAAAATTAAATGAATCAAATAAATGCCTGTAAGGTTAGGTTTTCTATAATATTTACCAGCTGAAAACTTTATACTTAAACCTCCTTTTAAACCACTTTCACTTGCTTCAGTGGAATTATGACATTTCAAACAATTATTATCTAAATTTATAGGAGCCATAAATCTAAATGAAAGTTCATCTTTTGAACCAACTTTTTCAAAAATAGTGTTTTCACCTGATATTAATTGATAAATAGCTCGTTTTTCCCAATTATCAGCTGAAGGAAAATACATATTTGAATCCATTCCGATAACTCTAAAACGAATTGTACCTTCTGAATTAGTACTATTTGTTATCCATTGATTTACAAACTTAGAATCAGTTTTTTTCCAGTTAACTTCAGTTGTATCAGCTTCTATAGAATTTAATTTATCTATTTCAAAATTTCTTGCATGAATTATTCGCCAAAACTTATTTATAATTATATCTTTAAATACTGTGTTAGAAATATCTTCAATTATTTGTTTATTATTATTCTCAATATTTAAATTTGATTTGTTTATGGTATATAAATTATAAGACAAGGATAATAATACTATTATTACCCAACTAATTATTAACAAAATAAATATTCTTTTACTCATTTATGCCATATTGCATTTAAATAGATTAAATATCATCAAAATTCATTCTTTTCTTTACAGTAATAATAAAATCTATATATAAAGTATTGTAAATCTTTATGTAAAATATTATAATAAAAAAAAATATCCTTGTTTATAAATACTTTTATTAATTATAATGATTATTTTGTCCCAATTTTGAAAATAAATTTCAATATGAAATTAATATTTTATTTTTATAAATTCAATTAAAGATTTATTTTTGCTTATAAATATATTGCAAAATTAATTATTTTGTTTAATATTTTTTTCAGTGATTTTATATAATTATAAGTCTTTTGAAATTGATTTTTATTTATCAAATTTCAAATTTAAATTTATTATTAATAGTAATAAACTGAAAATTTAAACTTATTTGTTTGAAAATATTTTATCAAGAACTATTAAAATTTAACAAACTATTTTTCTGTTTATATAAATTAAGAAAACTATATGAAAGTACATTTTATCGCAATTGGAGGAAGTGCAATGCACAATTTAGCAATAGCATTATCAAAAAAAGGAATTGAAGTAAAAGGATCAGATGATGAAATATTTGAGCCTTCAAAAAGCAGGTTGCAAAAATACGGTTTGTTGCCAGAATATGAAGGTTGGGATGATACAAAAATTACGGAAGATTTGGATGCTGTAATACTTGGAATGCATGCAAGAATTGACAATCCAGAACTAATTAAAGCCCAGAATCTAGGTTTGAAAATATTTTCATATCCCGAATATTTATATGAACAATCTAAAGATAAAATAAGAATTGTAATTGGAGGAAGTCATGGAAAAACAACGATAACTTCAATGGTAATTCATATCTTTAATATTTTAGGAATTGATTGTGATTATATGGTTGGTGCTCAACTTCAAGGATTTGATGTAATGGTTAAACTAACAGATGATGCTAAATATATGATTATTGAAGGTGATGAATATCTTACATCGCCAATAGACAGAAGACCTAAATTTCATCTTTATAAGCCTGATATAGCTTTAATCAGCGGAATTGCATGGGATCATATCAACGTATTTCCTACTTTTGAAAATTATATAAATCAATTTAATATTTTTGCTAATCAAATCAGCAAAAATGGCAAATTAATATATTGTGAACAAGATAAAGAAGTTAAAAATATTGCCGATTTTTCAAGGAAAGATATTGAAAAAATACCATATAATATTCCAAATCATTCAATTATTAATGGAAAAACAAATTTAATCTTTAATGATATCCAAATACCAATAAATGTATTTGGTGATCATAATTTGCTTAATTTGAATGGAGCCAGATTAGTTTGTAATGAAGTAGGAATTTCTGATAATGATTTTTATAATGCAATAACCAGCTTTAAAGGAGCTTCTAAACGACTCGAATTGGTTAAATCCACTAAAGAATTTGCGTTTTATAAAGATTTCGCTCATTCACCATCAAAACTTAAAGCAACAACAGCTGCTGTTAAATCTCAGTATCCTGACAGAAAACTGATTGCTTGCATGGAATTGCACACATTCAGTAGCTTAACTCATGAATTCTTATTACAATACAAAGATTGTATGAAAGAAGCTGATACAGCCATCGTATATTTTAATCCTCATACTATTGAACATAAGAAATTAATTCCAATAACAGAAAAGGATGTAAAACTAGCATTTAAAAGAGATGATTTATTAGTTTTTAAGGATTCCAAATTACTTTCAAAACAATTATTATCAATAAATTGGAAAAATAAAAATCTCTTAATGATGAGTTCTGGTAATTTTGATGGAATTGATTTTAACGAATTGGGAAATTTAATTATTTATTAATTTTTTTTCAATAATTCATTTCCAATTCTGCATTGCAAACATTTTTTCTTATCACAGTAATTATTTTTCAATTCAAGTAATCCTTGTGATATATATGCATTAGAAGATTTTATACCAATACTTAACCACTTTTTAATTGTAGAATTATTTTCAGCATCAATTTGCTCTAAAAAAAATAATGCTCTATTTTGAAACGTTTTATCATCTTTTTCTTGAGCATAAAAAAATAATATTGGAACAACAGTATTTATTATAATTAAATCTGTAGCTGATTTTCCAAATACTTTAGACTTATTTAGAATT
>CAZYEM010000006.1:0-1548 GCA_964646395.1 uncultured Bacteroides sp. | reverse complement strand
CATCAAACATATAATGATTATCAAAATAAGAAAATGCTTTTATATTAAATAAATTATATAAATCAGCCAATGTTTCGCTTTCTATTATCCTAGAAAACAAATGAGAAGAATTACAAATTAAATCACTGAATTGTGAAATTCTTATTGTTGGAAAATTTGCAGGACGAAGCCTTAAAAATTTCCATAGATGACCTTTTATTGGACTTAAATTATATTTTTTTCGCAAAAATTCATATTCTTTATTCAAAATCAATGGATAATCATCTGTATAAAATTGATTCAAAAGACCTGACTGTCCAAACAAAAGGGCTGAAATTTGAATTTCATTATTTTTGTGTTTTGCTAAAATTGATAAAGGAATTGAATGTGATAAATACTCAAAAGGGGATGAATTTAACTTAAACCCAAAGTTTTTAGCAAGAATCTGATAAAAAGTTTCTTCCCAATTATTGTTGTTTCTGATATATGAAGATTTTATTTCAGCTGTTTTTCTTTCCAATCTATCAATTAAAAGGCATTCAAGCCAACTATCAATTGTAAATTTTGTTGAATTATTAATAATTTTTTCGCATGGAATCCAATTTTTATTTGTAATAAAATCTTGATATTTTAAGAATAGTTTCAAATCAAAATTATATTTTATTTCTAATTGAGGAATCAATTCTCCGTTTTGTCGGAATATAGATTTATTGTCAGAATAAACTATATGTAAAATAATATTATCATAAGATAAATCAAGTTGATGATTATGTAATTGCCAATCGGATGAATTTACATGTATTTCAATATTACCAGCCCAAATTGTATCATTTATTCGTATTTTTGCATTAAAAAAATCTGGTCCAGCATCTGAATTATGAGATCCTGGATGAATGATTTCAATCGTATCTCCATTATTTAACTTTAGGCTACCTTTTAGTAATTTATATTTCCATATATAATGTAAAAAATCTTCAGTCATAGCAATATTATTTCGGTAAAAGTATTAATTTTACACAAAAAAAACACATGAAAGTAAATATTTATTTTATAGTATCAATTACCGTCATATTATTAACGATTAATTTAAATGCTAAATCGCAAAGTACTATTATTGAAGACATAAAAAAAGACACTTCAGTTTTAGTAGTTGTAGAAGAGGCGCCTGAATTTCAAGGAGGAGACCAGGCACGCATTGATTATTTAATTAAAAACATTAATTACCCAAAGAAAGCAAGAAAAGAAGGAATTCAGGGAACGGTATATATTACATTTATTGTTGAAAAGGATGGAAAAGTAAGTAATGTTAGAATATTAAGAGGCATTGGAGGCGGATGCGATGAAGAATCGCTTAGAGTAGTAAAAAATATGCCTAGATGGAAGCCGGGACGACAAAAAGGTAAAAATGTGAGAGTTCAATATAATATGCCAATAAAATATACACTAGAAGACGATAAAAATAAGCGATAGCAAAGAAAACAATTTTAATATTTAATCGTTTTCTAATAAAATAATATTAATAATTATTTGCATAAACTTAAATAATGATGTATATTTGTAAAATGATTT
>CAZYEM010000005.1:40289-40663 GCA_964646395.1 uncultured Bacteroides sp. | reverse complement strand
GCATATCCTTTACATTGATACTGAAGTTCTGATAGGTCGAATTATTCCCTGTTTTTACAAATACTACTGATACTGCGTCATTTGCTGCGAAATTATGCTGTCCCTGTGCATTCACAAACTGACTGAATGGAATCTGATAGGTTATTGGTGTATTGTTATCAAGATTGACCGTTGTTCTGTATTGTTCGTTCCATGCCGAAATACTGCTTTTACTTATAACCACCTCATAGCTTCCTGAACCGAATGCTGTAAATTCCAATTTATTGTAATTGGTCAGATTTATCGGTTTATTACCAACTCTCAATACTCTGAACAAGGAGGCGTAAGTCTTTACACTTCCTTCCAGGTTCGCATTGCGTCCCAGATTGAAGGCT
>CAZYEM010000005.1:39554-40279 GCA_964646395.1 uncultured Bacteroides sp. | reverse complement strand
TCCTGACATTGGTGGATTGAACTGAGTAGATATGCTGAAATCTGAAATACTTGCTCCTCCTGTTTCATCAAATTCTCTCCCCCATGGGCCATCGGCAAAATACAATACATCCTTGCCTGCTGATACATTATTACCCATACTGAACCCTATATCAAATATATTACCTGATGGTACACTGATCTGACTATTGTAACTTGTTGCTATTGTCGTTGAGTGCGTGAATGGATACCTGATGCCATCTTCTACATAAGCCCTATTGCCAGTTAATTGAAGGTTATTAGCTGAATTTGTGTTTACCAGATTCAATTCCAGATTGCCTTCTTTGTATGTACCGCTTTGAATATATACACCCGGGAATTTCGGATATGAATTGGTTGTATTCTTATATGTAAGATTATAACCCAATGTTGTCATCTGATCCAGAATTCTGGATACCATTTCTATCGTTTGATTTTCGTTGATTGACCATACCTGGAAGTTCATTACGGCATGATTACCTGTAGGATTGTACTGTTCCAAATCCCATTGGTTGTCTATCATATAGGTGTTCCCGTTTTTATAAGCGATAAAGCTTATCGAATAATCTGTGAATCCATTATCCTGTATCAGCGCTGCAATAATAAATGGTTGTCCCTTTACCATTACATGATTAATACTCTTAAGGCTGGCACCATCCAAACGGTCGCATACCATTTTCGTGTGTTCGTAAACCGTGTTTACATTCG
>CAZYEM010000005.1:0-39544 GCA_964646395.1 uncultured Bacteroides sp. | reverse complement strand
GCCTTACGTTTCATTGCATCAAAATAATCTACTGATACAACTTCTATCGCATTGCTTACGCCTATCAAGTCTGTTGGTGTGCTTACCATTGCCGGTACTCCCATTGGTCCGGTCTGTGGTATCAGACTAACCAAATCGGTTGATAATGTGCTCTTTGCCTTTGAAGATACTACGGAGGCTGGTGAAAATAACTCAAGTTTCATAGGATCATTATACACTTCACTGCTTCTTTCCTTATGGCGTATGAAGTTTCTCAATGCCGTTTTAGAGGCCAGATTGCCATTGCTTTCCAATCCACCATTATTACCGCTTGAGGTACTCGTGATACTTACTGAGGCGAAGGAGTGATTATTATATAGATTTGAATCCGGTTCGCTGTGTCCTATTATATAAACATTATTTTCTGCTGATGTATCAACGCTTACTACCATTGTTAGAATGGCTGAATCCATGGCATTCAGGTTGCCCAATGTCCACAAACCGGTTAAATTATCATAACTTCCATTAGTTGTTGTTGATGATATATAACTTAAACCTAGTGGTAATGTATCAATAACCGATATATTAGTAGCATTAAATACGGTACTGTTGTTCTTTAATACTATTGTAAAGGTTACTGTATCATTCTTAAAGATTGAATCATTAAGCAATGGATCTGGATCTGTCAGCTTCTTGGTTATACCTAAGTCGATACATTTTAAAAGTTCAATATTAACATCGGCAATACTTGATGAACAAACACCATTACTTATTGTCCACCTAAAAGTATAAAGTCCGTTTGTTAAATTTGAAACAACAGAAACGGGACTATTTGTATCTGATATAACAGCTGTATTTGGCCCTGAAATCTGAGACCATTTTCCAATTCCAATGGAAGGAATATTAGCATTAAGAGAAATGGTTGTTATATTACTACAGAAAGATTGATTACCACCTGCATTGGCAATGCTTGGATTTTCAAATACATTTATTATAACTTCATTTGAAGAAGTATTGCAATACCCATTGGAAATAGTCCAACTGAAATTGTAAACACCCTGAACCAAACCTGTTATTGAAGTATTATTGGAATTTGGATTTGTAATTGTTGCTGTATTTGGGCCACTCAGTTGAGTCCAGACAGCTGACGTTCCAGATATTGGCAAATTTCCATCCATAATAGTATTATTTGAACATACATTTTGGTCAATACCAGCATCAGAAATATTTGGCTGAACTATATTATTTATTGTAATTTCATCAAAAGAAGAAATACAACCAGAATTGGATATAGTCCATTTGAAAATATAAGTTCCCATAATCAAGCCATTAACAGAACTATTGTATATAAAAGGATTACTTATTGTTGGCGTATTAGGCCCACTAACAAAAGTCCATTCACCTGTTCCTGACGTTGGAATATTTCCATTAAGATTTGTAGAGACTTCACTGCATAAATTTTGT
Source organism: uncultured Bacteroides sp. (assembly GCA_964646395.1). Classification (GTDB taxonomy): domain Bacteria; phylum Bacteroidota; class Bacteroidia; order Bacteroidales; family JACABE01; genus JACABE01. Next base: position 38,101 of record CAZYEM010000005.1, on the reverse strand, counting down.
GTGAGACCAGCATCAGCTATTGTAGGTAATTGATTGTTAGTTACAACAACCTCACTTTCGGAAATTGGGCATACTCCATTGCTGACAGTCCATTTAAAAACATAAGTGCCATTAGTTATGCCTGTTACTGTTGTATTATTTAAGTTAGAGTTTGTGAACAAAGGAGTATTAGGACCACTTAAGAAAGTCCAAACAGCGTTACCACTTGAGGGTGAATTTCCATTTAAAGTAATAGAACTGGCATTACATAACAACTGAGCATTTCCAGCATTTGCAACAGAAGGTAATCCATAATTATTTATTACAACCTCATCAAATGAAGGTGTGCAGTTTGTATTTGAAATTGTCCATTTAAAAACATAAGTCCCGGTAATCAATCCAGAAACAGAAGTGCTATTTAATAACGGATTGATAATATTTGGTGTATTAGGACCACTAACAAAAGTCCATTCACCTGTTCCTGCCGTTGGAATATTTCCATCCAGATTTGTATTATTAACATTACATAAATTTTGAGTTGAACCTGCATTTGCAATTGTAGATGACTGATTATTAGTAACAGTAACAAGACTTTCGGAAACAGGACAAACACCATTACTTATACTCCATTTAAAATTATAAGTACCATAAATTAAACCAGTTACTGAAGTATTGTTTAAATTTGCATTTGTAATAACCGGAGTATTAGGGCCATTTACTAAAGACCAAACGGCAGCACCCATTGTTGGCACATTTCCATCTAAATATACTATACTGCTATTACATAAAGATTGAGCATATCCAGCATTTGCTGCTGTTGGTGGTTCCGAAACATTTATTGATACATCTGATGTAGATGAAGAGCAATTACCATTTGAAATTGTCCATCTGAAAATGTAAGAACCTTGAATCAAGTTAGTAATTGTTGTATTTTTTAAATTAATATTAGTTATAGTAGCTGTATTCGGTCCACTAAGCTGTGTCCAGTTTCCTATACCAATCATAGCGTTATTAGCATCCATAGTCACTGTATTTGAACAAATATTTTGATCTGAACCTGCATTTGCCAATGTTGGTAACGAAAAATTATTAATACTTACCTGAGAAGTTGAAGATGGACATGTCCCGTTCGATACTGTCCATTTAAAAATATAATTTCCTGTTGTAACTCCTGTAATAGTTGTTGTAGGAGATGATGAATCTGTTATCGTAGCAGAACCACCACTAACTTTTGTCCAAATCCCATTGCCTGCATTTGGAATACCAGCAGCCAATGTAAATGTTGATGCATTACAATATTCCTGATTTGCACCTGCAATTGCAATTGGCTGCTCATAAATAATAATATTTACATTATCTTCTGATGTGCAAAAACTATTTGCAATTTGCCATTTAAATTTATAATTACCTGGCAACACTCCTGTTACTGTTGTTATTGCACTATTACTATCTGCTATTACTATATTAGCCCCATTTATTTGTGTCCATGTTCCTATTCCTAAAGTTGGTATATTCCCATTTAAGCTAAAAGAATTTGCATTGCACAAAATTAAATCTGAACCAGCAATTGCCATTGTTGGAATATCCGAAACAATAACATTTACCGTATCAGAACTCATATTACAAGTTCCATTAACTATTTTCCAAACATAACTATAATTACCAGGTATAGTTCCTAATATATAAGTCGATGATGAATTGGGAGTTAGTATATTAGTATTTACAGGTCCTGAAATTTGTGTCCATTGTCCTGTCCCTATTAATGGAGTGTTTCCTGTTAAAATTAAAGGTGTAAACAGGCAATTGTTAATATCAGCACCTGCACTTGCAATAGTCGGATTTTCATAAACAGTTATAAATACCTGATCAGATGATGAGCAAGAAGACAATGAGGTTGTCCATGTAAATACATAAGTACCATTAATTAATCCACTGATTTGTGTATTATAAAGTGTTGGATTTGAAATAACAGCAGTATTTGGCCCGCTATATTGTGTCCAGTTTCCACTTCCAACTATTGGATTATTCGATTGCAATACAGTTGAAGATGCATTGCATAATATCTGATCTGCACCAGCTTCAGCAATAGTTGGAGGTTGGTTTACAATCAATTGAACTGTATCTTTTTTGGTCGGACAAACACCACTGCTGATATTCCATTCCAGATTATAAACACCTGGTATTAAGTTATTAATGACTGTTGTTGGAAGAATGGGAGAAACAATATCTGGTACGTTTGGACCATTGATTAATATCCAGTTACCTAAACCAGTTGAAGGTAAATTTGCTGACATAATAGTTTCATCATAACAAATTGAGGTTTGATCAAAACCAGCATTTGCATTGGTTGGGGAAGAATAGTTTTTTATTATAACCTGATCTGCAATACTACAATTACTGTTACTTATTTTCCATACAAAAACATAAGTTCCAGTCGATGATGCTGTAAAAACAGCATTTGGATTGTTAGCATTAGGTTTAAAGCTTCCTCCATTTGGTCCGGATAATTTTGTCCATAATCCAATTCCTGATGATGGTGTATTTCCTGATAAATAAATGGTGTCCTCATTACAATAGGAAATATCTGCACCTGCATCAGCCTGCGATGGAGGAGGATACAAAGCAACATTCATTTCATCAAAAGAAGAACAACCAGCTATTGAAATAAAATATCTAAAAGTATAAGTACCTTGTATTAAATTGGAAGCTGTGGCTGTATTTGATGAAGTAGGTGAAATAACAGATGTATTTGGACCAACAATCTGAGACCATGTACCTGTTGATGCTAATGTTCCATTCAAATTAACTGTTGTTATTGCTTCACAATAACTTTGATCAGCTCCGGCATTAGCTGACAGGACAACTGTTACAGCTACATCATCGGTTGAAGGAGGGCAAAAAGCTCCATTATAAGCTGTCCACCTGAAAATATATGTACCAGTAATTAACCCTGTTACTTTTGAATTTGAAGAATTGGTATTTGCAATTATAGGAGAATTAGGTCCACTTATATAAGACCAGTATCCAATCCCTTTTGTTATATTATTTGAACTTAAATAAGTTGAATCCATTCCACAAACAGTAAAATCTGATCCAGCATTAGCTGTTGTTGGAGGATTGGTTATGAAAATACTTACTGTATCTGAACTTGAAGAACAAGCATCATTAGAAATTGTCCATACAAAATTATAAACACCATCTGAAAGATCAGTTATATTTGTAGTTGAATTGCTTGGAGATGTAATTGTTGAGCCACCATTTCCTGTAATTTGCATCCATGTACCTATACCAACTGTTGGATTATTCCCAGTTAAAACAGCAGATTCACCACAAATTTGTTGATCAGCTCCGGCATTTGCAATAGTAACTGCATTGGATACTGTAATCATAACAGTATCTCTTGTTGGATTACAGGCTCCGTTCGATAGAATTGACCATTCAAATGTATATGTTCCGTTTGATAATCCTGTTACAGAGGAATTATATTGGTTTGGATTGGTAATTATTACAGAACCTCCGCTTAATTTTGTCCATATTCCCGTACCAGAACCAGGATTGTTTCCTGATAAATTAATTGATGTAGTTCCAGATGTTTTACATTGGTTTGGACCAGCATTCGATTGAATGGGACCTGTTATGTTATTAGTAGTAACTATCAAAGTATCAGAATTACTGCTACATGAATTTTGCATTTTCCACACAAAAGTATATATCGTATTAGCTGCTAATCCATTTACTATTGCATTAGGAGAATTTACATCAGAAAAGCTTATACCTGTTGATGGATTAACTGACCATATTCCTGTTTCATTTAATAAAGGAATATTTGCATTAAGATACAAAGGTGTATTGGCACAAGTAGTTATGTCATTTCCGGCATTTGCCTGAGATGGATTTGCAGAAACAACGACAACAGAAACATCAGATTGTTGAGTTGAACAGTAAGGTCCAGCTGAAATTAACCAACGAAAATTATACAAACCGCTTATTAAACCTGAAATTCCAGAATTAAATTTATGAATAGAATCAATAATCGCATTGTTTGGTCCATTTAATTGTGTCCATGAACCAATACCCACATAAGGATTGTTTCCTGCTAAAGCTGTTTGACTGATATTACAAGCCAATATCTGTTTAGTTCCTGAATTAGATCCTGTTGGCACTCCAGATACAATCACGGTTACATCATCAAAAACAGTACTGCAGTTTGATCCCGTTCCTGACGATTTCTTTAATCTAATAACATAAGTTCCTGATGTAGTTAATCCATTTATTGTTAATGGAGAACCAGCAGCATTTGAATAATTAGTTGGTATAGTTTGATAAGTTGGTGTTTTCGGACCGCTGATAATGCTCCATTGAACTGTTCCACTTCCACTCGAAGTGTAAGGTAAAACAGCATAAGTTTGACCACAAGGTAACGGTAATTGCTGTGGTGTGATATTTATAAAAGGTGTCGTATTATAAGATAAGGTGGTTGTTGAACTGCTTGTACAACCAGTTAGTGCATTCGCAATTGTATATCTGTATGTATATGAACTGCTACCATTTAAACCCGTAATATTAGTTACTGGATTATTTGGACTTTCAATAATACTACTATTAACAGCTGTTTTTGTCCAAACCCCAGTTTCGTTTATATACTGAGGAACAGAAGCTGAAATTACAGCAGATGTTCTTCCGTCGCAAAAAGTTTGTGTTCCCGATGTTATTGAAGCAGAGGACACATTTGAGGTTGCAGGAGGAACTATGATTAAAATCGTATCAAATCCATTTGAACAAGGTCCGTTAACAGACCATAAAAGCGAATATGTACCTTCTATCAAACCTGTAATATTTGTTGTATTGCTATTCTTATTAATAATTGTTGGAATGCTTGGCCCATTAATTAAAGTCCAGGTACCTATCTGACCATCAATAGCATTTCCTCCGAAACTTGCAGTCATACCAATGGTTTGTGAAGTAGAATAACAATTCGTAAGAATTTTATCAACTCCTGCATTAACAGGGTTTACTCCTCCTCTATTTGTTATCTTCATTGTATCGCTCGATAAACATCCATTAATATTATTTACGGTCCATACAAGGTTTGTAATTCCAGATTTAGAAGGATCCAAATTTATCGAAGATGTTGAAGAAGAAGCATTAGCTAAAGTTACTCCATTATTTGTACCAGAAATCAACCATGATCCAGTTTCATTTAATCCAACAGAATTTGCTGAAGTAAATCCAATTCCATTTCCAGGGCAAAAAACCAAATCTGATCCTGCATCTGATTGAGTTATTGGTTTAACGGTATATGTTACATCGTCATAAGTTAATGTCCCATCCAAACATTTTATTGATATTCTGAATTTATAAATAGTTCCACCTGAAAATCCTGTTACTGGAGTAGTTAATGCATTCGGAGAGAGAATATTTACAGATGGACCACTAATCTGAGACCAAGTAGTTGTTCCACTACCATAAAACAAACCAGCCTTCTGACCAATAAGCAACATAGGCTCATTTGCACATAAAGTATAATCAATATTAGCATTCACTGAGCAGTTTTGTGCATTTAAATTATTTTGCCATGCAAATGTTAGCAGTAATAAAAGTATTAAAAGATTTATTTTACTGAAAAAAAGCAAGATAATTATCCTTGAAAAGTGAAAATTAATTTTCATAAACTTTATTTTAAATGTAATATAACTTAATATAACACAAAATTAATTAATTAGTTGACAAAATAATAGAAAAATTAAAAATCTTTTTAATTCTTGAAACTAAATTTATTAATACAATAACATATCAAATTTCGTGCAAATATTACATTAACAAATACTTATAGATGATTTATTAATGAATTAAATGTGATATATAGTTCATAATCAATGATTATAAACTATTGTTTTAAAATCAAATAACATAGCTTTTGTGTTTAATTACGTATTGTGTTTAATAAAACAAGTTCAATATTTGGACAAGTATTCTAAATTGAGAAATAAGATATTAACAGGACTTATAAAATTGTTTTTTCTTTATTTAACTTCAATTATAATAGTAAACTGCAGTTTTTAAAATTGAATTAAATAATTATATAAAAAAATAGCTGTTTTTCTTTGTTTAGTTCAAAAAAATATGTAGGTTTGTCAAAAATCAATAAACATGAAATTAATATCAATATTTTCAATAATCATAACACTTTTATTCAACATTTTAACATCAAATATTAATGCTCAATCGAAAAAACCGATTAGGGCAGAAATTGAAACTAAAACAGATGCAAATCCATTTAATCTGGTTAATATTGGTGATAATGGAGTTATTATCCTTACTAAACTCAATGAATTTTTGGATAGAAAAACTCAAAACTGGTCTTTCTCATTGTATAACAACATATTGCAAAAAAAATGGACAAAAAAAATAGCACTTAATGAAGATTTATCTTATCAGGGATTTGATTATGAAGGTGATACTGTATTCTTATTTTTTCATAAAGAAAACAAAAAAAGCATTGATAATAATCTCATTATAATAGCTTTTGAAAAAGAAAAAGGGGGAAATAATATTTGTAATTTAAATATTTCGGAGAAATCTCGATTAACTACACTAAAAATAAATAATCAACATGCTTATTTTACAAGTGAAAACAGAAATAATATTTCACTAAACATTTATAATTTAAAACTAAGGGTAAATAATGAAATTGTAATATCTGAATCTGAAGATATAAATGTAGAAAACTTAAAAATTGATACTATAAATAAAGAATTGCTTATCCTTTTTAAAAAAGAAATTTCAAAAAAAGAAAATAAACTATTATTGAAAAAGTATGATTTAACTGGCAATGAGTTAATTAAGATTGAAATAACTAATAGTGATGAAAGCAGAAAAATTCTGACCGGAGTAATTAACTTATTGAAAGATGGTAATATTGGGTTAACAGGATCCTATAATCTTTCTACAGAAAAAACAAATGTATATACTGAAACAAATGTTTTAGAAGCAGCAGGAATGTATTATATTAAAATTGAGAAGGATAATAAATATAATTTTAAATTCTATAATTTTTTGATATTTGATGAAATAAATAAATATTTAAACAAACGAGAAATCTCAAAAATAAAAAAGATACAGGAAAATAAAGATCAAAAAGAATATTCTCTCAACTACATGCTGGTTGAACATGAAGTGATGCAAATAAATGGGAAATTACTAATGGTTGCCGAAGCATTTTATCCCGAATACCGGACAGTTTCAGATATGTCATACGATTATTATGGAAGAATGGTACCTACTTCACGGACAATTTTCGATGGCTTTCGCTATACCAATGCTTTCATCTTATGTTTAGATGAAAATGGGAATATTATATGGAACCATCTTTTCGATATCTGGAATATATTAACAATGGAAATTAAAGAAAGAGTGAGCATTATGCCAATTGGAAATGAATACATTTTTGCTTATAATAATGAAGGCGAAATTGTTTATAAAACAATAAATGACACAACAACTCTTTCAGAAATTGAAAATATTAAAATAGATTTACCGTATGCAAACGATAAAATTATGGAAAACCCATCATCAAATATTGATCTTTGGTATAATAATTATTTTTTAATTTTTGGGATTCAAACAATTAAAAATAATGCACTTGCCAATAAAAGCAAACGCACCGTTTTTTATTTAAACAAAATCTCTTATGAATAAAAAAAGCTTGCAATATGCAAGCTTTTAATTTCTTATATATTTTAAATTATAAACTGTATCACAGCTTTTATTAATTTTTAGAATGGCCAGAAATTATTGTCGTTCCAGATATCTTCTTTCAACTCTTCATTTAATTTATGTAAAATAAACTCGTGACCTTTTTCCCAATCAGCTAACATTTTATATAAATCCTTTTCATTTGGGTCTGAAGCAGCAACAGCTCTTTCAGAATAAATTTTAACTGCTCTAGCTTCAAAATCCATTGCTGCAGAAATAGCAGCAGCTTCAAAACTAGCAGCTGTAATTTGCTTTTTAATGTCGTCTGTTAATACTTTCATTGCAACATCTTCATTTGCATCTGCGTGATGATGTTCATTTTTAAGAAACTCATTAGTTTTCATATAATGTGCAAATTGCTTGGAAAGAAACTTAATATGCTCATCTTCTTCTTCAGCCATCATCGTAAATATTTTCTTAGCAGCCTCGCTGTCAGATTTTTCAGCTACATTGCTATAAAAAGCTTTTCCTCTTCTTTCAAGTAAAATTGCTTCTTTTAAAATGTCTATTGCTGTTTTATTTTCCATTGTGTTTATTTTTTAGTTAGAAATTTGACTCATTTTGTTCAACAAAATTACTAAAAAAAAGTTTAACAGCTCCATTTTTATTACTTTTGTATCCAAATTATAAATTATTAGTTGAATTAAATATTATAAGAATCAAAACAACTATATAACAAAATGATAGAAAATCAATTAATACTTTTATTTGAAAACTGGGCTAATGAAAAAGTAACTGAAATTTGCAAACTTCCTGCATCGGGTTCATATAGAATCTATTATCGAATCTCTGGAAAAACACATATATGCTTAGGCGTTTATAACAAAGATGCTAAAGAAAATCTGGCATTTGTAAAATTTTCTAAACATTTCTATAACAAAGGGTTAAAAGTTCCGCAAATATTTGCTGAAAATAAAGATGAATCTATTTATTTAATTGAAGATTTTGGTGATGAAACACTTTTCTGTCGATTGCAAACTATAAAAAACAATAATTCAACTGAAGGTGAAATAATAGAAATTTACAAAAGAATAATTACAGAACTCATTAAATTTCAAACAACAGCATCAATCGATTTGGATTATAACTACTGCTATCCACGTAAAAATTTTGACAAACAATCAATGTTGTGGGATTTGAATTATTTTAAATACTACTTTCTAAAACTTGCACAAATTCCTTTTGACGAACAAATTCTTGAAGACGATTTTGAAAAATTCACAGATTTTTTATTAGAAACAGACACAGAACACTTTATGTATCGTGATTTTCAATCTAGAAATATTATGTTAGTTAATAACATACCATACTTCATAGATTATCAAGGTGGAAGAAAAGGTGCTTTACAATATGATATTGCTTCTTTACTTTATGATGCAAAAGCTGATTTAAAAGCAAATACAAAAGATATATTACTTGATTATTATTTAACTGAATTAAAAAAACACATCGCAATTAATGAAGAAAAATTTAAATCATATTTTTATGGTTATGTAATTATCAGGATTCTTCAAGCTATGGGTGCTTATGGTTTTAGAGGTTTTTACGAAAATAAACCCCATTTTTTGCAAAGTATTCCTTATGCTATTCGAAACTTAACTGATATTTTAGAAAAAGTATCACTTCCAATTCATACAAATACACTTTTTAATACATTATTAAAACTTTCTGAATCAAGCAAAATACAAAAAATTATAAATACTCAAAAATTAAATATAAAAATAAACAGCTTTTCATTTAAAAAACAACACCCTAATGATAAAAGTGGAAATGGAGGCGGATTTGTATTTGATTGCAGGGCATTACCTAATCCAGGAAGACAAGAAAAATTCAAAACTCTTACTGGAAAAGATAAAACCATAATTGATTTTCTCGAAAGTGATAATACAGTTAATTCTTTTATAGCTAATATTTTCATTATTATTTCAATTTCTATTGACAATTACATTGAAAGAGGGTTTGAAAACTTAATGATTAGTTTTGGATGTACAGGCGGACAACATCGTTCTGTGTATTGTGCAGAAAAAATTACTTCGTTGATATACCAAAAATATAATATTCAATGTGATATAAAGCATTTGGTTCAGGATTTGAATAATAATTCCATATAATTTACGTTTGATTATTAATTAATAGTATTCATAACTAGCAAAATATAAAAAAGAACATAAATTAAAAGATTTCATTAAACATATTTCTATTGAAATTTAAAAAGAAAACTAACTCGAAATTTTTAATAAAGATTCTATATTAAATAGCGACTATATTTAAAAAAAATTATAAATTTGCAAAGAAAAAAATTTAATTACCAATAATAATATGAACAAGAAAATTATCATTCAAATCGTATTAATAGTTGTTGCCATAGTTTTAACATATTTAGTTTATGACAGCATTATGAAACCTGTTAGGTTCAATGAAGAAGTTAGCAAAAGAGAACTTATTATCATTGATAAACTTAAAGATATAAGAACAATGCAAATAGCCTACAAAAGTGTATATAACAGATACACAGGCAGTTTTGACACTTTGGTTGATTTTATGAAAAATGGCAAATTGCCAATTATTAAAAAGATAGGAAATGTTCCTGATTCTTTAACAGAAGAACAAGCATTGAAAATGAAAATTGTAAGTCGTGATACAGTTTATGTTAATGCTTATGAAGAAATATTTGGTGGTAAAAAAGATATTGATTTTAATACATTAAAAATAATCCCATCTTCAGAAAATAAAGAGTTTGGAATTAAAGCTGCTATTATAACAAAAAGTTCAGTACAGGTTCCTGTTTTTGAAGTAACTGCATTGTTTGATGACTATTTGATTGGAATGGACAATCAGCTTTTAATTAATAAAAAAACAAAAGCTAAAGATAATAATAAATTTGAAGGTTTAAAACTAGGTTCTTTAGACGAACCATCAACAGATGGAAACTGGGAATAATTAATATTCATATAGATGACGATTTCGCTTAATCCTACAGAGAATTTATTCGACCCTGCAATAAATAAACAGAATTATAGCTCAATCAGTCTATCTATTCAGTTGTCTTTAAAATATTTATCTTTTTGTATAATTGACAATAGCCAGAATAAATTTCTGGCTATTGTCAATTATATTTTTCCTGAAAAAGTCTCTCCTTTTGCACTTGCTGATTTTATAAATAAATTATTTGAATATGAATCACTATTAAAAAAAGATTATAAAAATACAATTATAAGCTTTGAATGTAAGCAATCAACTCTTATTCCAGAAGAAATTTATGATATTAATTATAAAGAAAATTATCTGACTTTTTTTAATCAAGATATTGATGATAAAATAATTATATCAAATCTTGTACCTGAATTAAAATTGTATAGTGTTTTTGCAATCCCGAAATGCATTTATAATGCTTTACAAAATAATTTATCAAATTATAAATTAATTCACAGCTCAAATAGCTATTTTCAAAGTATTTACAATAATTTCTCCAATACTGAAAACTTCAACAGTAAAGTATTTGTTGATGTTGAAAGCCATAGTTATGAAATAGCAATATTTAGAAACAACAAATTGCTTTTCAATAATTCTTTCCAATTTAAAACAAAAGAAGATTTCCTTTACTATTTACTATTTGTATTAAACCAACTAAATATCAATCCAGTAAAAATTCAATTAGTACTTTCAGGTAAAATAACTCCAAACTCTTCTATTTTTAATTTGCTTACAAAATACATATCAAACATTATCTTTATTGAAAATCAATTAAATTTTACCTTTAGCGATGTTCTATCACAAACACCTCATCAACAATACTTTAAATTACTAAATCAAATAAAATGCGTATAATAAGTGGTTCGCTTAAAGGCAGACGAATAAACCCACCAAACAATCTTCCGGTTCGTCCAACTACTGATTTAGCTAAGGAAAGTTTATTTAATATATTAAATAATCACATTGATTTCGAGACAATTAATGCTTTGGATTTATTTTCAGGAACTGGAAGTATATCTTTAGAACTTATTTCAAGGGGATGTATATCAGTCACATCTGTTGATATGAATTTTAAATGTACTGATTTTATCAAAAAAACAGCATTGGCATTTAATATTACAAATTTACATATTATCAAAACCAATGTTATGAATTTTTTGAAGTTTTCATCAACAGCTTATGACCTGATTTTTGCTGACCCACCTTATGATATGCAAGGAATCAATAATATACCTGATATTATTTTCGAAAAAAATTTACTTAGAGAAAATGGATTACTTATTGTTGAACATTCAAAGGATATTAATTTTGACAATCATAAGCGATTATTTGAACATAGAAATTATGGAAAAGTTAATTTTAGTATTTTTAAGTAATTGATATGAATTCAAAATATTGGATAGAAAAACTATCGCTTCAAAAACATCCTGAAGGAGGTTTTTACAAAGAAATATACAGATCAAATGAATTTATATCTAAAAATTCATTGCCAGATAGATTTGATGGTGACAGATGCTTTTCAACTTCAATCTATTTTTTACTCGAGAAAAATGATTTTTCAGCTTTTCATCGAATAAAATCGGAAGAAATCTGGCATTTCTATCAAGGATACAGTTTAACTATTTACACAATTGATGATTATGGTTGCTTAAAAAGTTATAAATTAGGTAACAATCCGGAAAATGATGAAGTATTTCAACTTGTAATTCCCAGAAATACTTGGTTTGCTGCTATGTTAAATAAACAAGATTCCTTTGCTTTGGTTGGTTGTACCGTTTCTCCGGGTTTCAACTTTAATGACTTTGAACTTGCTGAAAAAGAATTATTAATCAATATTTTCCCTCAACATAAAAAAATTATTGAAAAACTAACCATCATTTAGTTTTTGCTCTGAAATTATCTTTCCCTTTTTATAAAATCTTATTAGATTAATCTTTCCATTAGAGTCATACAATTTTTCATCCCCTTCTTTAAGATTGTCCCTAAAATTTGATTCAAGAATTATATTTCCTTTCAAATCAAAACTTTGCTTAAGTCCATTCCCATTATTAAAAGTTGCTTTACTTATAATAAAACCTCTTTTATTGTAAAAAATCCAAAGTCCTTCATAGTTACCCATTCGATAATTGGCCACAAGTTGTAGATTCCCATCCGGATACCATAAAGTGTATTTCCCATTTAATGAATCTTTTACATAATTAATTTCTGAAATTTTAACTCCGGTTTCTGTCCATTTTATTTCAAATCCATTTTTTTTACCATTTTTAAAATTAGAAATTATCTCTTTTTGTCCGTTAGCAAACCATCTTGAAAACGAACCATCTAACAAACCATTCTTATAATTTGCTTGCATTTGAATATTCCCATTTTGAAAATACCATTTTGCACTACCATTTTGCAATTTACCTGAATATTCTATTTCAGACATAATATTGCCGTTTTCCCAATATTTAGTTTTAACATTAGTACAGGAAATCATAAAAACTATAAAAGAAAAAAACAGTGTTTTTATTAATTTATTCATTATAGATTGTAACTTTTTTTTAATTAGACTCGTCATATTAAAAACAAAAATAATAATTAATAATTGTTTGTGATGAAAATTTTTACTTTAATTTTAATTTTTTCAGGATTAACAGGCTTAAACAGATGCTCATCTGAAATAAAGTTTGAATTTCCACTTTCTCAGAATAAAAATGAAAGTAAAAATGAAAAAGAAATTAATGGAAAAGAGATTTTTAAATTCTCTGGAAAAGAAAAAGCGGATACATTAATTTCTAACATTTTTATTCCCAACTATAATTATTACCTTTTTGAAAGCAAAAAGGAAATAATTAATAAATCAATAAATTACATTTAACTATTTTACACAACATAAATACTGATTATTACTATCTTTATAAAAAAGATGGTTTTTTTAATATAATGACTAATCCCTTAGTTCAATTTTAAATTGGTTTGATTTCGATAAGATAAAAAATAATTTCGATATTTATTTGAATTGGATTAGTAAATGTATCATTTCTTTGCATTTCCATCAAACAAAAAAGAGGCTGAATTTTATTCAGCCTCTTTCAATTCAATCCATTATTACTTACTTTTGTTTGGATAAGGTGGAACTAATGGTAATTCCATAGGATTTTTCTTCAACTCATCAAGTACAACTTCTATCGCTTTATTTAGCTGTTCATCTTCCCCAGCATATTCTTTTGCGGGATCATTATCAATCCTTATGTCAGGTTCAACTCCCCTACCTTCAATAATAAACTCTTTTCCTTGTGCATCAAAATGTGCAAACTCAGGTTTTGATAAAGTTCCCCCATCAATAAATGGCAAAGATCCTCTTATACCAACGACTCCACCCCAGGTTCTCAATCCGATTGCTTTACCAATATTCATTGCTTTAAACTGATAAGGGAATAAATCTCCATCAGATGCTGAATACTGATCTATCAATATTACTTTTGGTCCATACTGCATTGCCAATCTGCCACTTTGCGGATCATTATTTCTACTTACACGCATCAAAACCAGTTCTCGATTCAATCTCTCAATAATCATAGGAGAAACATTACCTCCTCCATTACCTCTATCGTCAATTATAAGTGCTTTTTTCATAAGTTGAGGATAGAAATGCTTAACAAACTCATTTAAACCCTCTACGCCCATATCTGGAATATGAATATAACCAACCTGTCCGTTTGATGCTTTATTGACTTTCTCAATATTGTTTTGAACCCAATTATAATAATAAAGTCCTGATTCATTATTAGTTGGAATAACAATTACTTTGCGGAATCCAATATCTGAAGCAGAAGAATTTACAGATAATTCCACTTGCTTGTTCGCTGTATTAATTAGTAACTCATAAATATCAACAACATCTTTAACTGATTTTCCATTAATAGCAATAATAAAATCTCCCTCCTTAACATTCACACCTATTTCAGTTAATGGTGAACGATTTTCGCCATTCCAGTTCTCACCTTTTAGAATTTTATCAATTTTATAATAGCCAGAAACGTCCTTACTTAATTTAGCTCCTAATAAACCCAAATTAATTCGATTGGCTTCTTTTTTATCTCCACCACCAACATAAGCATGACCAACATTAAGTTCGCCAATCATTTCACCAATAATATAATTTAAATCATTTCTATTATTGATAAAAGGTAATAAGGGAGAATATTTTTTATTAATTGATTTCCAATCAACACCATGCATATTGGAATCATAGAAGAAATATTGCATTTGTCGCCATGATTCATTATAAATCTGATTCCATTCTGCTTTTAAATCAACCCATACTTTCATATTTGACAAATCAATTACATCCTTAATTTCAGGTTTGGATTTTGGCAAATCGATTACCCCCATCTTTCCTCCAATGTTTAAAAACATTTTCTTATTATCAGCTGTAATTTCATAACCTCCAACTTCTCCTAAACTACTCTCTTTCTGTTCTTTTAAATTATAAAGCATCAGAATTGCCTTCCTCTCTGATTTTGAAAATTTTTGATAATACACATATTCATCAACTATTCCAATATTCCAATAAGAAGCTGCTTCAATTGGTAATGCAACGATTCTTCCAATAATTCCATCCAAATCAACTTTCATTAATTCAGTTTTTTGTACTTCAGATTTTTTTTCTTTATTTTCAGATTTTTCTATTTTTTTCTCTTCTTTTTTTATAACAACATCATCATTTATAGGCTCAAATGGTGATTTAGTCTCTTTGGAAAGTGTTAGAAAATAAACTTTAGTCATATCAGAATAGGAATGATTCCATTCTGTCCAGCTGTAAGTTGGATTAAAATCACGATTAGAAGTAAAAAACAAATATTTACCATCACTGCTAAAGCTTGGATTTCCGCAATCGTACCAACCATCGGTAACAGCAGTTTTTTTATTAGATGATAATTCATATAAATAAATTTTTGTTTCCGACATTTTATCTGGTTTTGAATAAGCAACCCATTTACTATCAGGAGACCATGAATATTCGTTAAATTCCCCATCTTTTGATTGGTCTATTATTGTAATCTCTTTGGATTCAGTATTTACAAACTGAATTCGGTTCATTTTATCAGTCCAGATTATTTTTTTTGAATCAGGTGACCAAACAATCTGATACTTATAAGTATCTGCATTCTTAGTTATTTGAATAGCCTTTTCACTTCCATCATATTTTTGAATATAAATCTCATCTTCTCCTGTTGCATCGCTGATATATGCAATATTTCTACCATCAGGAGACCAAGCAACATTGCGCTCATGCACACCAGATGTTTGAGTTAAATTCTTAGTTATACCGGTTTTTGCAGGCAATGTCCATACATCTCCTCTTGCTCCTAAAGCAAGTCTTTTACCATCTGGAGAAACTGTTGAAGAACCTATACTTTTTGATGCATCTTTCATTTGGCTTCTACTATTTACAAAATCATCATAAATAGTAATAGCTAACTTTTCAGCCTTTTCTGTTTTTAAATCGAAATTATAAATATAACCACCATGCTCAAAAACAATTGATTCTTTTCCAGCAGAAGGAAACTTAATATCAAAGTCATTAAATTGAGTTAGTTTTCTGGTTTGTTTTGAAATAATATTATAAACGAAAAGATTCATAATTCTATCTCTATCTGAAATAAAATAAATATTATCGCCAATCCACATTGGTTGAATATCCTGAGAAATATTATTGGTAATATTTTCTATCTTTTTGGTTTTGAAATCATAAATCCAAATATCGTCTGCCATACCTCCTTTATAATATTTCCAGGTTCTGAATTCTCGAAAAACACGGTTATACGCTAGTTTTGACAAATCAGGTGAATAACTGCAAAAACCACCAACAGGCAAAGGTAATTCTTCTGATAAACCACCATTTATATTTGCTAAAAACAATTGACCTTTAAAGTCATTAAAAGTTTGTTTTCGTGAACGATAGATAATGTTTTGATTATCCTTCCAACCCATCACAATATTATTGGGCCCCATTCTGTCGGAAATGTCATCTCTTGACAAAGTGGCTGTTATTGTTAATCTTTTAGGAATACCACCTTCAGAAGCCATTACATAAACCTCAGTATTACCATCATATTGAGCTGTAAAAGCAATTGTTTTCCCATCAGGAGAATACTTTGCGAACATCTCATAACCAACATCATTTGTTAACTTTCTGGCAACACCACCTGTTTTCAAAACAGAATATAAATCACCTGAATAAGAAAAAATAATCTGATTTCCTGTAATTGTGGGAAATCTCAACAATCTGGTTTCCAAATTTTGTCCATAAGAAACAAATACAATTGAAAACAAAACATACAAAAATAAAAATCTTTTTTTCATTTGAATATTATTTAAGAATAAATCTGATTAAAACAATTTGCAAGTATAATCATTTTCTAAATAATTAGTAAATTATTTAGATGAAAATAACATTTCTATCGTTAAAATGAATAAATCAGCTCTTACAAAACAATATTTAACTTCAGATTGTTTTACAAAGCAGTTAAACTGCTTTGGTGAAAAATGGAAAGAAACTCTTTTAAAATAGCTATTATTTCAAATGATTCTGACAATGAATCTGAATTTATTATAAAAATTAATGATATATTATTAAATAATTCTTCAACGATTTATGATATTATTGATCTTGATTTTAAAATAATATCGAATAATTATGCTGATGAAAAAGAAATAATTGAAGTATTTAAAGAGTATCCATATTTAGACAAAATTAAATGTAAATTCTGTGGAAAATGCATTGAATATTGCAATAACAATGCTATAATTTTTCAAAGAGAAATACCATCTGTTTTTATCAATAAGAAATTATGTAAAAGTTGTTTTATTTGTGAGAAAAAATGCAATATTTCAGCTGTCAAACGCAAGAATTATCAAATTGGATTTCTTTTAAAATCAAGGATTTCAGATAATATTTCATATTATCAGGGTTTTTTAAAAAATAATAATATTCATTATAATTCTTTATTAAACAATTATCTGAATAATACAAAATCTTTCAGAATTGCATTAATAAATTCTTATAATCCTGAACTATTAAAAAAAGTAATGGACTTTTCAGAAATTGTAATTTTTCATCATTCCGATAAAAAATCTAAATTAACCAATTATACAGATGATAATCATATAAATAAAATATTGCATACCAATAATAATAATTTTAAATCTATTTTTAAAGACTGTATTTAGAATATTTTATCTGTCATTTTGTATTAATTCCCAATAATTAAATAATCAGCAAGTTAAGTTTAACAAATTTTTATAATATTCTAATACCTAATCTATTTCCTTAATTATAGAAATTTCATAATTTGTTCCGGAATGGTTATTTTCAAAATGTTGCCAAAGAGTTTCATCAGGAACAGGTGCATAAACAGTTAAAGGTTCTTTCTTTATCGGATGTATAAAGCTTATAGAACGGGCATGCAAGCTAATAGAAATATTTCTATTGGGTCGTAATGCTCCATATTTAACATCCCCTTTAATAGGACATCCAATTGATGCAAGTTGAGCGCGTATCTGATGATGCTTACCTGTAAGCAATTCTATTTCCATTAAATAATAACTATCACTTGAATCTAAAACCTTATATATTAATTCTGCCTTGTAACTACCTGGGATTTCTTTATCATAAACATACGTTTTATTTTGTTGTTCGTTCTTTTTCAAATAATTAATCAAATGAGCTTCTTCATATTCAGGTTTATCTCTTACAATTGCCCAATATATTTTTTTAATTTCCCGTTTCTGAAAAATACTATTCATCCGATACATGGCTTTATCCGTTTTTGCAAAAATGATTACACCACTTACCGGTCTGTCAAGACGATGTACGACTGAAATAAATGCATCGCCAGGTTTTTCATATTTCTCTTTTAAATAAACCCTAACTAATTCACTTAATGGAATATCACCAGTTTTATCTCCCTGAATAATTTGTGAGGATAATTTATTGAGAATAATTAAATGATTATCTTCATAAAGCACTTGTTTTTCAATAACTTCAGATATTCTTTGAAATTTCATCATATTTCTTTAAACTTTTAATGGAAATTGATACAGGTTTATATTTTAATAAAAATATACTCAAATGAGTATCTTTATTCAGTAATCTTTCCTAAATTAATAAAAATGCTAACTTATTTATCTATAACAGATAAAAATTAATATTGTTCCCTTTCATTAGGAAAATCCATAGATTTTACATCATTAATATAATTTCCAACGGCACCATTTATTTCTTCATATAAGTTATGATATCTTCTCAGAAATCTCGGTGAAAATTCTTGTGTTATTCCAAGCATATCATGCAATACAAGCACCTGACCATCAACACCGTTACCAGCTCCTATCCCAATAATAGGAATCCTAACCTCTGCAGTAACTTTTGTTGCTAATTGCGAGGGTATTTTTTCGAGAACAATGGCAAAACAACCCGCTTTTTCCAAAAGATGTGCATCTTCTATTAATCTATCTGCTTCATCTTTTTGAGTAGCTCTTACTACATAAGTTCCAAATTTATGTATTGATTGTGGCGTTAAACCCAAATGCCCCATTACTGGTATCCCAGCAGAGAGGATTCTATCAACAGATTCGATAATTTCCTTGCCTCCTTCTAATTTAACTGCATCTGCACCAGTTTCCTTCATAATGCGTATTGCCGAATGCAAAGCTTCTTTTGAATTGCCCTGATAGGTACCAAAAGGCATATCAACTATTACCAATGCTCTGTTTACTGCTCTTACAACAGAAGAACCATGATAAATCATTTCATTTAACGTAATTGGCAAAGTTGTTCTATGTCCAGCCATTACATTTGAAGCAGAATCTCCAACTAAAATTGCATCAATATTTGCTTTATCAATTATTTTTGCAACTGAATAATCATAAGCTGTGAGCATAGCTATTTTTTCTCCTTTAAGCTTCATCTCTTGCAATACGTGGGTTGTAACCTTTGAAATTATATTTGGTAATGCTGCCATTTATTTGATTTTAAAAGTGCAAAGCTACAAATAATAAAAAAAAACTTATCATAAAACTTCCATTTTTTATATTTTTAACAATAAAATAATCATTAATAATAAGCAAATCAGAATGATAATAACTCAATTCGACTAAATATTATTTTTTAAATCAAGCAAAATCTAATTCTGCAAAATTATCTTTTAAATTATAAGCTCCACATTCGGATCCCAAAACTTTTCCCTGAAATTTGTTATCTGATTATTTTCAACAATAAGTCCCTCATTTTCTAAAAGTTCTTTCATGGTATTATTGCCTCCGAAATGATGTTTACCTGTAAGCAAACCCATACGATTTACTACTCGATGAGCTGGTATATTTTCGGGTAGATGATGAGATGAATTCATAGCCCAACCTACCATACGGGCAGAACCTCTTGTTCCCAGATAATTGGCAATTGCTCCGTAAGAAGTAACTCTGCCTTCAGGAATGAGTTTTACAACTAAATACACCTTTTCGAAAAATGATATATTCTCCAAACTTAACGCTTTAACTGAAACTTAATATAATTTATCTTTTTCCCTTGTTCCAGAAACATTTGTTCATAAAAGGTTTGAATTCCAATTACATCATCTTCGATTCCAGAATGATACAAATCATCAGTTGAAATAAGAATTTTATGATTATACTCTTCTAAAATTTCCATTGTATATAAATAAAGTATAAAAGCATCCGTTTTCAAATGAACTTTACCGTCCGGTTTCAATATATTGGCATATCGTTTCAGAAAAGGTGGTGAAGTTAGCCTTTTATTTTCCTTTATACGCCTAGGTTGAGGGTCGGGAAATGTAACCCAGATTTCATCAACTTCATTTTCGTCAAAATAGAATTCAATCAATTCGATACGTGAACGTAAAAAAGCAATATTTGTCATCTTTTCTTCAAAGGAAGTTTTGCAACCTCTCCACATACGTGCACCTTTTATATCGATTCCTATAAAGTTTTTATCAGGATATCGCTTTGCCAAACCCACTGAATATTCACCTTTACCACAACCCAATTCAAGTATTATCGGATTATCATTCTTGAAAAAATCTTTCGACCATTTTCCTTTTAAAATAAAGCCATTTTTAATATCCTCGTAATTTGGTTGAAAAAAATTCTCAAAAGACAGGTTTTCTTCAAATCTTGCTAGTTTATTCTTTGCCAATGTAAATTAATTTTATTTGTTTTTCATTACCCACGATTCGGGGTTTTCTTCTTTCATTACCTTTTGATGTGCCGTTTCGGCTGTTGCTTTATTTTTATAGGAATCATAGTAAACCACGTATAATCCTTTGCTGTTTGGTTGCAAAAAACCTGCTGCATTATATCCTTTCGATTTGAGTTCGGCAACTCTTTTTTCTGCATTTTCCTGTATTTTGAAAGAACCAGCTACCAAATAATACTTGACAGTTTCCTTAATTTTTTCCTTTACAGGTTCTGTTTTTGGCTTTTCAATCACTACATCTGTTTTTGGAACTTCAGTTTCTTTAATCACAGTATCAATGACATTTTCTTCAGTTATGGTGTCAGTAACTGGCTCAATAACCTGTTGCTTTTCAACAAAAGTATGTTGATTGGGCCGTTCCATTTTAATTTCCTTATCATAAATCAGATTTCTAAAAATATCAGTAAAGAAAATCAAAACCACTAATAGAATAACAATTACTGTTGAAATACCAATAATCATATATTTCCAATTACGTTGTTTTATTGATTCATCAATCTCTTTTGCTTTTTTAATTTCCAATGCAGCTCTTTCTTTGAAATCATTTCTAACTACAGCGGGTGATTTAAATTCTTCCAGACCGAAAGACTCATCAGAAATATCAGCTACAGCAGATTCAAATAGAATGGTATTGTCATTCTTCAATATAAAAGAACCCAAACCTTTAATAGTAGCAGCTTTATAAGTATGGATTTCTGTAATAATGTTATCAGTAAAATTTCTAACTTCCAAAATTGCCTTATCTATAGAAATATTTTCTGATTCTGAAATTTTACGAATTAAAAAATCATCGTCAGGTGTAAAATTATCAAAAACAATTTGCTTTACAGGTGGAGAAAAAGTATGATCAACCGGATGTATTTTAGCAGATTTATACTCAGCTACAAAACTCCCCAAACCTGGAATAATAACCTGATCCTGTTCCTTTAAAATCTGAATAATATGTTTAACAATATCCATGATATCTCAATTTTACTTATTTTAAAAAACAATTTTTTCTAAATCTTCGGGTGTGTCGATAGAAATTGATTCAATATCAGTTTCTTTAACCGTAATTGAATATCCATTTTCTATCCATCGCAATTGTTCTAAAGATTCAAATTTTTCAAGATTACCCATAGGAAGTTTTACTATTTCGTTTAAAACTTCTTTCCGATAGGCATAAATTCCAATATGTTTAAAATGAATATTGCATATAAGCCACGATTCTTTTTCAATACCTCTCAGGAAAGGAATTGGTAATCTGCTAAAATAGATTGCTTTATCATTATTATCTGAAATTACCTTAACAACATTGTTATCGTATAATTCTGAGGAATTAATAATTTTTTTCTTTAATGTAGCTATCTGATTTTTTTCATTTTCAAAACAATCAGACAAAGCATCTATTTGGTTTGGATTAATAAATGGTTCATCACCCTGAATGTTTATTACAATATCAATATTTTGATTTCCAATTTTTTCAACAACTTCATTACATCTTTCAGTTCCTGAAATATGCAAATTGGATGTCATAAAAACGTTACCACCAAAAGATTTTACATGCTCTTCAATACGTTTATCATCTGTAGCAACAATAACGTCATTTAAACTTTGCGACAGAACAACCTGTTCATAAACCCTCTGAATCATCGATTTACCATTAATATTTATCAGAGGTTTGCCAGGAAATCTTGTAGAAGCGTATCTTGCAGGAATAATACCAAGTATTTTCATTTTAATTAGAATAAACCATTAATTTCAGCATTTATCTTTTCAATAATTAAACCTAAATCTTCGGGTTTTTTTTGAAAATTCAAATTATCAACCTCTACAACTAATAGTTTTCCGTTGCTATATCCTTCTATCCATTTTTCATATCTTTCGTTTAAACTTTTCAGATAATCCAATCGAATTGAGTTTTCATAATCTCTCCCTCTTTGCTGAATCTGATTAACCAAAGTAGGAACACTTGCTTTAAGATAAATAAGCAAATCCGGTGGCTGAATAAAGGAACTCATTAATTCGAAAAGCTGAGAATAATTCTCAAAATCGCGAGTGGTCATTAAACCCATTGCGTGAAGATTAGGTGCAAAAATATAAGCATCTTCATAAATAGTTCTATCCTGAATTACTGATTTCCCTTTTTTCCGAATATCAACAACCTGACGAAACCTGCTATTTAAAAAATAAATTTGCAAATTAAAAGACCAGCGACGCATATCTTCATAAAAACTTTGTAAATAAGGATTGGTATCAACATCCTCATAATGGGCTTGCCATTTAAAGTGCTTTGATAACAAACCTGTTAATGTGGTTTTTCCAGAACCTATATTGCCAGCAATTGCTATATGCATAATATACAGAATTTAAGATAAATGATTTTACGATTTTTTTTCAGATAACAAAAATACGATTTTTTTTATAAGAAAGAGTAAAAGGCTTAATTCTTTTTGAAATTAGGATTTTCTTTCATTAATTATAAATTTTAAAATCAGAAATTTATAATTAAAAAGAAGCTGAATTTAAAACTTAACATCTGAATTTTCTTATCTATAAATAAAATATTGCAGGATTAAGAAAAAAAAATATCTTTGTAAAAAAAATAAAAAAACAGCAATTTATGGAAACAATTCATTCAGAAGAAACCCATTTTAAAAAGTCAATAGGCTTATTCGGAGCCATTGCTATTGTAGCCGGCTCAATGATAGGATCCGGAATTTTTATAGTAAGTGCAGATATATCCAGAACACTTGGATCCCCGTTTTTTGTCCTGCTTACATGGTTGATTACTGGTGTTATTACCATCATTGCAGCATTGAGCTATGGAGAACTTGCTGCAATGATGCCAAAAGCAGGTGGTCAATACGTATATCTTAAAGAAGCTTTCAATCCATTAATTGGATTCCTTTATGGCTGGACTTTTTTCCTTGTTATCCAAACAGGTACTATTGCTGCTGTTGCAGTAGCATTTGCAAAATATACAGGTGTCGTACTACCTTTTTTCAGCGAAAATAATTTCCTATTCGATTTTGGTATCATTAAAATTTCCGCAGCTCAGATCTTGGCAATTATAAGCCTTATAATACTAACAATAATCAATTACAGAGGTATCAAAAATGGAAAAATCATTCAGCTAAGTTTTACAATAACAAAAGTAATTGCAATTGCAGGACTTATTATTCTAGGATTTATGATTGCTTCAGATCAAAGTTTCTGGGCATTAAATTTCAGTGATATGTGGAGTGTAAAAACAACAATTGCTGAAAACAATAAAATCATTTCAATAAATGAAATCAATGGAATAGCTATTTTAACTGCAATTGGAGTTGCAATGGTAGGTACTGTTTTTTCGAGTGATGCATGGAACAATGTAACATTTATTGCAGGTGAAATTAAGAATCCTAAAAGAAATATTCCATTAAGTTTGTTTTGGGGAGTTTTTATAGTAACCATTATCTATGTATTAGCCAACATTGTATATATTCATCTATTACCAGTACAGGGAAATCCTGAAGCATTGGATGTAATTGGAAGAGGAATGCAGTTTGCTTCTTCAGACAGAGTTGGTGTAGCAGCAGCCAGTAGAATTTTTGGAAGTTCTGCCGCTTTCGTAATGGCAATTCTTATTATGATTTCAACTTTCGGATGCAATAATGGACTTATTTTATCCGGTGCCAGAGTGTATTATGCAATGGCAAATGACAACTTGTTTTTCAAAAAAGTTGCATTATTAAATAAGTATTCAGTCCCTGGTATTGCTTTGATTATTCAATGTGTATGGGCAAGTTTATTATGTTTGTCTGGTAAATATAATGATCTTCTAGATTATGTTGTATTTGCGGTTCTATTATTTTACATTTTAACCATTAGTGGTCTTTTTGTATTAAGAATTAAAAAACCCGACATTCAAAGACCTTACAAAGCATTCGGATATCCGGTTTTACCAGCAATTTATATAATCCTTGCTACTGCTTTATGTATTAATTTACTTATATTTAAACCTAACTATACCTGGCCTGGAATTATTATTGTAATAATTGGAATCCCTGTATATTATTTAATGAAGAAATATGCCCAAAAATAATAAAACAATTCAAATAAGCTGAGCAATTTATTGATAAAATAAAAGCAGCATTTTCATGCTGCTTTTATTTTTTTTAAGCTTGAGCAGTTGGACCACCTAAACTAAATGGAAACGCATCAATCTGATCTGGTTCTTTGATTTTACCATAAACTGATTCAAATTTTGATAAATTATCCTGTAATGCTCTTAACAAACGTTTTGCATGCTGAGGAGTCAGAATAATTCTGGATTTGACATTTGCTTTAGGAACTCCTGGCATCATTTTAATAAAATCAACAATGAATTCTGCTTGAGAATGAGTAATGATAGCTAAGTTTGAATAAATTCCTTCGGCAACTTCAGCACTTAACTCAATATTTATTTGATTTTGATTTTCCTGTTCGTTCATTTATTTAATTATTTACGATTTGACAATTCTTCCATAGCATCCTTAGATCCTACTATTAAACTTTCGTATTCACGTAATCCGGTACCTGCAGGAATTAAATGACCTACCAGAACATTTTCCTTTAATCCTAATAAACCATCAACTTTTGCACTGATAGTGGCTTCGGTAAGAACTTTGGTAGTTTCCTGGAATGAGGCAGCTGATAAGAAACTCTTGGTTTGCAGAGACGCTTTAGTAATACCTTGCAATACCTGACGGGCAGTTGCAGGTTGAGCATCTCTCGATTCAATAAGTTTTCTATCTTTACGTTTAAGTGACGAATTCTCATCTCTTAATTTACGTGCACTTACAATTTGACCTGCTTTATAAGTGTCAGAATCACCAGAGCTTACAACTACTCTTTTCCCGAAAACTTCGTCATTTTCTTCTTGGAAATCAATTTTATTAACTAATTCTCCTTCTAAAAACTTAGTATCACCCGGATCATCAACTTCAACTTTCCTCATCATCTGGCGAACAATAACTTCGTAATGTTTATCATTAATTTTCACACCCTGAAGACGATAAACCTCCTGGATTTCATTAACAATATACTCCTGAACTTTCATTGGTCCTTTAATCGCAAGAATATCAGAAGGTGTCATTGCACCCTCAGAAAGAGGAGTTCCAGCTTTAACATAGTCGTTTTCCTGTGCTAAAATCTGCTTAGAAGTAGGAATGAGATAAGATTTTTCTTCACCTGTTTTAGAAGTAATTATAACCTCTCTATTTCCACGTTTTAATTTTTTACTAAAGGAAACAACTCCATCAATTTCAGAAACTACTGCAGGATCAGATGGATTTCTGGCTTCAAATAATTCGGTTACACGTGGTAAACCACCTGTGATATCGCCTGATTTTCCAAAAGATCTAGGAATTTTAGCAATAATTTCACCAGCAATAATTTTCTTACCTTCTTCACAACTAATATGAGCACCTACTGGAATATCATATATTTTCATAACTTCACCTGAAGTGGAAATTATACTTATAGATGGATTTTTAGATTTTTGACGACTTTCAATTACAACTTTATCCTGATATCCTGTTTGATCATCAGATTCAACACGATAAGTTACACCTTCAATAATATTATCGAATGAAACCTTTCCTGCAACTTCTGACAAAATAACCGCATTGTAAGGATCCCAATCTGCTATCATATCACCTTTCTTAACATCACTTCCATTTTTTATGTAAAGATTTGAACCATAAGGTACAAAACTGGATGTTAATACGATACGAGTGTTTTTATCAGTTATTCTCATTTCAGCAGAACGACCTATTACAACATCATAGGATTTTCCATCAACTGGTGTATATTCTACAGAACGTAATTCATCAATTTCCAGAACACCTTCATATTTAGCTTCAATTCTTGAAGAAATAGCAATATTAGAAGCAGTACCCCCAACGTGGAAGGTTCTTAAAGTAAGCTGAGTTCCAGGTTCACCAATAGATTGGGCTGCAATAACACCAACTGCTTCACCTTTTTGAACCATACGACCAGTAGCAAGATTACGACCATAGCATTTTGCACAAACACCTTTTTTCGATTCGCAAGTTAATACAGAACGAATTTCAACTTCTTCAATAGGAGAGTCTTCAATAATTCTACTTATATTTTCAGTAAGCTCTTCACCTGAACGAATTATTAATTCACCTGTTTGAGGATGATAAATATCATGTAAGCTTACACGACCTAAAATCCTATCGTACAATGACTCAACAGTTTCTTCATTCTTTTTTAATGTTGTTGTAGTCAACCCTCTTAATGTTCCACAATCTTCATCAGCAATAATTACATCCTGAGAAACATCAACCAAACGACGTGTTAAATAACCTGCATCAGCAGTTTTTAAAGCTGTATCGGCCAAACCTTTACGAGCACCGTGTGTTGAAATAAAATATTCTAATACGGATAATCCTTCTTTAAAATTTGAAAGAATTGGGTTTTCGATAATTTCACCACCAGTTGCACCTGATTTTTGTGGTTTTGCCATCAAACCTCTCATTCCTGAGAGCTGACGAATTTGTTCCTTAGAACCACGGGCTCCAGAATCAAGCATCATATAAACCGGATTGAATCCCTGTTTATCTTTTGATAATTGCTTCATAAGAGTCTGAGTAAGGTGAGAATTCGTATGTGTCCAAATGTCAATGATTTGATTATATCTTTCATTATTTGTAATGAAACCCATACTGTAATTATTCATCACTTCATCAACCTCTGCATTAGCTTGTGCTACTAATTCTTCCTTAATTGCAGGGATAATTACATCACCCAAATTGAACGATAAACCTCCTTTAAAAGCCATTGTAAAGCCTAAATCTTTTATATCATCCAGGAATTTTGCAGTTTTTGCTGTACCGGTTTTTTTCAAAACACCACTAATAATATCTCGTAATGATTTTTTTGTCAATAACTCATTGATAAAACCATATTCTTTTGGAACAACCTGATTGAATAAAACACGACCTACAGTTGTTTCAATAATACTACTTTTAGTAATACCATCTTCTTCTGATTCAATTTTAACTTTAATCCAGGCATGCAGATCTACTCTTTTTTCATTGTATGCAATGATAACTTCTTCAGCAGAATAAAAGATTTTACCTTCACCTTTAATTGGATGCTCAGGTTCATTATATCTACCTTTGGTAATATAATAAAGACCTAAAACCATGTCCTGAGAAGGAACAGTAATCGGAGCACCATTAGCAGGATTTAATATATTATGAGAAGCCAGCATTAAAATTTGAGCTTCTAAAATTGCAGCATTACCTAGAGGAACGTGAACAGCCATCTGGTCACCATCAAAGTCGGCATTAAACGCAGTACAAACCAATGGATGTAAACGAATAGCTTTACCTTCAACTAATTTTGGTTGAAACGCCTGAATCCCTAAACGGTGAAGAGTTGGAGCACGATTTAACATCACTGGATGTCCTTTTAAAATATTTTCTAGAATATCCCAAACAACAGGATCTTTTCTATCAACAATTTTCTTTGCAGATTTCACAGTTTTCACAATACCTCTTTCGAGCATCTTGCGAATAATGAATGGCTTAAACAATTCAGAAGCCATATCTTTTGGAATACCACATTCGTTTAATTTTAACTCAGGACCTACAACGATAACTGAACGACCAGAATAATCGACACGTTTACCTAATAAGTTCTGACGGAAACGACCTTGCTTTCCTTTTAAACTATCACTTAGAGATTTAAGAGCTCTATTTGATTCTGTTTTAACTGAACTTGCTTTTCTTGAATTATCGAATAATGAATCAACAGCTTCCTGTAGCATACGTTTTTCATTACGCATAATTACATCAGGTGCTTTTATTTCAATTAATCTTTTTAACCGATTATTTCTGATAATTACTCTGCGATATAAGTCATTTAAATCGGAAGTTGCAAATCGTCCCCCATCCAAAGGTACCAATGGACGTAATTCGGGTGGAATTACAGGTACTACCTTAACAATCATCCACTCAGGACGATTTTCGATTCTACTTTGTGCATCTCTGAAAGCTTCAAAAACTTTCAATCGTTTTAAAAGATCAAGTTTTCTTTGTTGAGATGTTTCGTTGCTGGCACGATGTCTTAAATCAAAAGACATCTGATCTAAATCCAAACGAGCAAGCAAATCATAAAGAGCTTCAGCTCCCATTTTTGCAATGAATTTACTTGGATCACTATCATCCAGAAGCTGATTATCAGCAGGTAAACTATCAATAATATCAAAATACTCTTCCTCTGATAAAAAGTCAAGGTAATTTATATTATCATTTATTTTTATACCTGGATTAATTACTACGTATTTTTCATAATAAATAATCATATCAAGTTTCTTGGTTTGTAAACCAAGTAAAGAGCCAATCTTATTAGGTAAAGATCTGAAAAACCAAATATGAGCAACCGGAACAACCAATTGAATATGACCCATACGCTCTCTTCTTACCTTTTTTTCGGTAACTTCAACACCACATCGGTCGCATACGATACCTTTGTATCTGATTCTTTTATATTTACCGCAATGACATTCCCAATCTTTTACAGGTCCAAAAATTCTTTCGCAAAACAAACCATCTCTTTCCGGTTTGTATGTTCTATAATTTATGGTTTCTGGTTTAAGAACTTCACCACGAGAACGTTCTAAAATTGATTCTGGTGAAGCTAAACTTATGGTTATGTTCGAAAATTCGTTTCTTACGATATTGTCTTTTCTGAAAGCCATGTTTTTAATGTTAAAAAATTTAAGAATAATTGAAATTAATTGTACTTATGCTTAACTAAATGAAATGTTTAAACCTAAGCCCCTTAATTCATGAACTAAAACATTAAAAGATTCAGGAATTCCCGGTTTCGGCATATTTTCACCTTTAACAATGCATTCATAAGCTTTTGCTCTACCAATAACATCATCAGATTTAACCGTTAAAATTTCCTGTAGAATGTTTGCTGCACCAAATGCTTCAAGTGCCCAAACTTCCATTTCTCCAAAACGCTGTCCCCCAAATTGGGCTTTTCCACCCAAAGGTTGTTGAGTTATAAGAGAATATGGTCCAATTGAACGTGCATGCATTTTATCATCAATCATGTGATGAAGCTTTAACATATAGATATAACCAACTGTTGCTGGTTGATCGAATCTGTCGCCAGTACCTCCATCATACAAATATACTTTGCCATTATCAGGTAAACCTGCCTGACGCATATATCCATTGATTTCATCAATAGTAGCTCCATCAAAAATTGGTGTTGAAAATTGTAACCCCAATTTAGCACCTGCCCAACCTAAAACTGTTTCGTAAATTTGTCCCAAATTCATACGGGAAGGTACGCCTAAAGGATTTAATACGATATCAACCGGAGTTCCGTCTTCTAAGAATGGCATATCTTCTTCTCTAACAATCTTGGCAACAATACCTTTGTTTCCATGACGTCCAGCCATCTTATCCCCAACTTTTAACTTTCGTTTTTTAGCAATGTATACTTTAGCCATTTGAATAATACCTGCAGGTAAATCATCTCCAACTGTTGCAATAAATTTATCACGTGAATACCTACCTGTTAACTCACGGTATTTGATACTATAATTATTTAATAATTCCTTTATTAAATTATTAGTATCCTTATCGGAAGTCCATTTATTAGGATTAATATTTTGAAAATCAATCCCTATAAGAATTTTTTGAGTGAATTTTGTTTTCTTTGGTACTATTTCTTCTTTAAAAATATTATAAACACCCTGAGCAACTTTTCCACTTAATAAAACCAAAAGCTTGTCAACAAGTTTATTTTTAAGATCATTAGCATTCTTCAAATACTCTTTTTCAATTACCTTAATAATATCTTTGTCTTTTCCTTTAGTTTTGCGTTCTTTAACTACTTTAGAAAATAGCTTTTTATCAACAACAACACCTTTCATTGAAGGTGGTGCTTTTAAAGATGCATCTTTAACATCACCAGCTTTATCTCCAAAGATTGCTCTTAAAAGCTTTTCTTCAGGTGTTGGATCGGATTCTCCTTTTGGAGTAATTTTACCTATAAGAATGTCTCCTTCAGTAACTTCTGCTCCTATCCGAATAATACCATTCTCATCCAGATCTTTTGTTGCATCTGAACTTACATTTGGTATATCATTGGTTAATTCTTCCAAACCACGTTTTGTTTCACGAACTTCAAGTGTAAATTCTTCAATATGTACTGAAGTAAAAATATCTTCTTTTACAACTTTTTCGGAAATAACGATAGCATCTTCAAAATTATAACCCTTCCATGGCATAAATGCAACCATTAAATTCCTACCTAAAGCTAATTCGCCATTTTTAGTAGCATAACCTTCACACAAAACCTGTCCTTTTCTAATCTTTTCACCTTTGCGAACAATCGGTCTTAGATTAATGGATGTATTTTGGTTTGTTCGTTGATATTTTACTAATTTATAGCGCTTTAATTCATCATCAAAACTAACTAAACGTTCTTTTTCATCACGAGCATATCTGATAACAATCTCGTCAGCATCAACATATTCAACAACTCCATCAACTTCAGCATTTATTAAAACTCTTGAATCGCGAGCTACATTACCTTCAATTCCGGTTCCAACTATTGGTATTTCAGGATTTAATAAAGGTACGGCCTGACGCATCATATTTGATCCCATTAATGCACGGTTAGCATCATCATGTTCTAGGAAAGGTATTAATGAAGCAGCAATTGATGCAATCTGATTAGGAGCAATATCAATTAAGCCAACTCGTTCTTTTTCAACAATTGGGAAATCAGCTAAATGTCTTGCTTTAATTTTCTCTGGAATAAAAGTACCATCTACTGCATAATCTGTATTAGCTTGAGCAATAATACTATTTTCTTCCTCTTCAGCACTTAAATATATGTATTCTTGATCTACCGCAACTTTACCATCAACAACTTGACGATAAGGAGTTTCGATAAAACCTAGTTTATTAATTTTTGCATAAACACAAAGAGAAGAAATTAAACCAATATTAGGTCCTTCAGGAGTTTCAATTGTACAAAGTCTTCCATAATGAGTGTAGTGAACATCACGTACTTCAAAACCAGCTCTTTCTCTTGACAAACCACCAGGTCCTAAAGCAGAAATTCTTCTTTTATGGGTAATCTCAGCTAAGGGATTTGTTTGATCCATAAATTGAGACAATGCATTAGTTCCGAAGAATGAATTTATTACAGAAGATAACGTTTTAGCATTAATCAAATCAGTTGGAGTAAAAACCTCATTGTCACGAACATTCATTCTTTCACGAATTGTTCGAGCCATACGTGCTAAACCAACACCAAACTGAGCATACAATTGTTCTCCTACAGTACGAACTCTACGGTTACTTAAGTGGTCAATATCATCAACTTCAGTTTTGGAATTTATCAATTCAATAAGATATTTAATAATATCAATAATATCTTCCTTAGTTAGAACCTTAGTATCCATAGAAACGTTAAGATTCAGTTTTTTATTGATTCTATAACGACCAACATCTCCTAGATCATAACGCTTGTCAGAAAAGAATAATTTTTCAATAATACCTCTGGCCGTTTCTTCATCTGGTGGTTCAGCATTACGCAGCTGACGATAGATATATTCAACTGCTTCTTTAGCATTATTTGCTGTATCTTTTTGTAAAGTATTAAAAATAATTGCAAAATCATTGGTGTTAATATCTTCTTTATGAAGAAGAATGGTTTTAATACCAGCATCTACAATCATGTCAATATGCTTATCTTCCAAAATAGTTTCTCTGTCAATAATAACTTCAGTTCTTTCAATAGAAACAACTTCGCCAGTATCCTCATCAACAAAATCTTCAATCCAAGCTCTAACAACACGTGCTGCCAGTTTGCTGCCAGTTAATTTTTTAAGACCTGCTTTTGAAACCTTTACTTCTTGAGCAAGATTAAATATCTCTAAAATATCTTTATCTGTTTCAAAACCGATAGCTCTTAATAATGTAGTGATAGGAAGTTTTTTCTTTCTATCAATATAAGCATACATTATATTATTTATATCTGTTGTAAATTCCATCCAGCTTCCCTTGAAAGGAATAATTCTGGCAGAATAAAGTTGTGTGCCATTAGCATGAACACTTGTTCCAAAGAACACACCTGGTGAACGGTGTAATTGAGAAACCACAACTCTTTCAGCTCCGTTAATTACGAATGTACCTTTAGGAGTCATATACGGAATCATACCGAGATAAACATCCTGAATAATGGTTTCAAAATCCTCATGTTCAGGATCGGTACAATACAATTTTAATTTTGCTTTTAATGGAACACTATATGTTAAACCTCTTTCAAGGCACTCTTCAATAGAATACCGGGGAGGATCAATAAAATAATCGAGGAATTCTAAAACAAAATTATTTCGGGCATCTGTAATAGGAAAGTTTTCACAGAAAACTTTAAATAAGCCTTCATTAGAACGATTCTCTGAATTGGTTTCTAATTGAAAGAAATCCTGAAATGATTTTAATTGAATATCAAGAAAATCAGGATAATCGGCTCTTTTCTTTGATGCAAAGTTTACTTTTTGAATTGTTTTTGGTGTCAAGGTGATTTTGATTTAAGATGGAAGAAAAATATTGAATTATCAAAATATATATAACAAGGAAAAGACTTCTTGTTTTTACAAGAAGCCTGTTTCCTCGTCATTAGTATGATATAAAACCTTCTTACTTAATTTCTACCTCAGCACCAGCTTCTTCTAATTGTTTTTTCAATGCTTCAGCTTCGTCTTTAGAAACACCTTCTTTTAAAGGTTTTGGTGATGCATCAACCAATTCTTTTGCTTCTTTTAAGCCTAAACTGGTTAATTCTTTAACTAGTTTTACTACAGCTAATTTTTGAGGACCTGCTGCTTTTAAAATTACATCAAAAGATGATTTTTCTTCTTCTACTGCTACTGCTGCTGCTGGAGCGGCAACGGCAACTGCTGCTGCTGCTGGTTCAATACCATATTCATCTTTCAAAATATCAGCTAATTCCTTTACTTCTTTAACTGTTAAATTAACTAATTGTTCTGCAAAAGCTTTTAAATCTGCCATTGTATTATTGTTTTAATTTGTTTTTTAATTTGTTTTTTTAATTATTCTGGTTTTTCCGATAATGTTTTAAGAACTCCTGTTAAGGTATTTGCACCTGATTGTAATGAAGATAGAACATTAAATATAGGTGAGTTAAGCATACCGATAATATCACCGATTAACTCATTTTTAGACTTGATATTTATTAATGTATCAAGCTGATCATCACCAATATAAAATGATTCTTCTACATAAGCTCCTTTAAGGATTGGCTTAGGTGAAGTCCCTCTGAATTCTTTTATTAATTTTGCAGGTAAATTATTAATATCTGCAATCATTATTGAAGTTGAACCTTTTAATACCGGGAATAATTCAGAGTAATCTCTGCCGGACTTTTCCATTGCTTTTCTAAGCAATGTGTTCTTTGCTACAATCAACTTTACTTCTCTCTTAAAACAAAGTCTTCTTAATTTGCTTGTATTTACTGAATTCAAATTTGATATATCAGTAACGTACAAATAATTAGATGAAGATATTTGTTCAGCTAAAATATTTACAAGTTGATTTTTTCCTTCTTTTCTCATAGTAATTATTTTCTTTTAAGCCACAAACTTTATAAAAATTTATAAGGTAATGGATTTAGGTTCAACTTTAATACCAGGACTCATTGTACTTGAAAGGTAAATACTTTTAACATAAGTACCTTTAGCTGCTGCTGGTTTCAATTTTAAAATTGTAAGATATAATTCTTTAGCATTTTCTGCAATTTTATCATTTACAAATGACACTTTTGCAACAGCTGCATGAATAATTCCGTATTTATCAACTTTAAAATCGATTTTACCTGCTTTTACTTCAGTAACTGCTTTGCCTACATCCATTGTAACAGTACCTGTTTTTGGATTTGGCATTAAGCCTCTAGGACCTAAAATTTTTCCCAACGCTCCTACTTTTGGCATGACGCTTGGCATGGTGATGATTACATCTACATCTGTCCAGCCTGCTTTGATTTTATCAATGTATTCGTCAAGCCCGTAGTAATCTGCTCCGGCTTCTTTAGCTTCATCTTCTTTATCAGGAGTACATAATACAAGAACTTTTTTAGTTTTTCCAGTACCATGTGGTAATGTAACGATTCCACGAACCATTTGATTGGCTTTACGTGGATCAACTCCTAAACGAACATCAATATCAACAGAAGAATCAAATTTTGTATTGGAAATATCCTTTACAATTTTTATTGCTTCTTCTAATGAATAGATTCCGTCTTTATCAAATTTCGCTAAAGCTTCTTTTCTTTTTTTTGTCAACTTACCCATTTCGCGTTTTGTTAATATAAATCTGACTATTAAATAATGTTTGCTTTAAACATTACTAAGCGATATTTGCAAAAGGTTTTTCTCCTTTTATTGTTAACCCCATGCTTCTAGCAGTACCTGCTACCATAGAAATTGCTGATTCCAAAGTGAAACAGTTTAAGTCAACCATTTTCGACTCTGCAATTTGTTGAACATCTTCCCATGTAATTGTTGCTACTTTCAGTCGGTTAGGTTCAGCTGAACCTTTCTTCAGACTAGCAACATCCATTAGTTGTACTGCTACAGGAGGAGTTTTAATTATAAAATCAAAGGACTTGTCTTTGTAAACAGTAATAATAACAGGAATAATTTTCCCTGCACTATCCTGTGTACGGGCATTAAACTGCTTACAAAATTCCATGATATTCACACCTTTAGAACCTAATGCAGGACCTATTGGTGGTGAAGGATTTGCAGCACCTCCTTTAACTTGTAATTTAATGATACCTGTAACTTCTTTTGCCATTTTGCTTTTTTTTACTTAAAGATTAAAAATTTAAGTTTGTTTTTTTTGATAACCTACTCTTTTTCAACTTGCATAAAACTCAATTCTAATGGTGTTTTCCTTCCAAATATTTTTACCATTACCTTAAGCTTTTTCTTTTCTTCATTCACTTCCTCAATAATACCACTGAAACTGTTGAAAGGACCATCAATTACCTTAACAGATTCTCCAACTATAAATGGATCATTCATTTCTTCGCCCTGATCTGAAAGTTCATCTACTTTTCCGAGTATTCTGCTTACTTCAGCCGGACGCATTGGTATTGGTTCACCTTTTGAACCTAAAAATCCAATTACATTAGGAATGCTTTTGATAATATGTGTGATTTCTCCAAAAAGTATAGCTTCAATTAAAACATAGCCAGGAAGATAATTTCTTTCCTTGCTGATTTTTTTTCCTTTTCTAACTGAATATACTTTCTCTGTAGGGATAAGTACTTGCGATATATAATCATGTAAGTTTAAACGGTTAATTTCGCTTTCCATGTATTCTTTCACTTTTCTCTCTTTACCGCTTATAGCTCTGACAACATACCACTTTTTTACCTGATCGCTCATACTATTTAAGAATTTGATAAGAAATAATTATCAAAATTTAATACATTATTAAATTATAACTTTCACATTTAGTAACTATCTATTTATAATTGAAAGCCTCTGGTCAACGGAAGGACGTTTAAAGGGAAGCAAGACTACTCAATACAAACTAATAAAAATACTATGTTAAAAAGCTATAAAAGTAACCAAGAAGCCCTTTCCACAATAAATCGGGATGAGCTCCAAATACGATATCCATTCCGAATACTACAAAAGCTATTATTAATGAGGCAACTGAAACAACAATTGCACTGTTTTGTAACTCGCTCCATGTTGGCCACGACACCTTATTCATAAGTTCGTCGTAACTTTCTTTAATGTAATCTATTACTTTTGACATCAAATATATGTATTTTGCACGGGTGGAAGGATTTGAACCCTCAGCCTACGGTTTTGGAGACCGCCACTCTACCAATTGAGCTACACCCGTATCATTTAAATAAAGAAATCCTTATCGGATTTCTTTATTTAAATATTTATTGTTAATCTAAAATTTCAGTTACCTGACCTGCACCAACAGTTCTGCCACCTTCACGAATAGCAAATCTTAAGTTCAGATTCAATGCAATTTCTGTAATTAATTCAACAGTTATTGTTAAGTTATCTCCTGGCATAACCATTTCAACACCTTCCGGTAAAAATGTTTCACCAGTTACGTCAGTTGTTCTGAAATAGAACTGTGGACGATATTTATTATGGAATGGAGTATGACGTCCACCTTCTTCTTTTTTCAGAATATAAACCTCTGCTTTAAATTTTTTGTGAGGTTTAACTGAACCAGGTTTTGCAATAACCATACCACGTGTAATAGCATCTTTATCAATACCTCTTAAAAGTAAACCAGCATTATCACCAGCTTCACCTCTATCCAATATTTTACGGAACATTTCAACACCGGTAACAACTGACTTTAATTTATCAGCACCCATTCCAATAATATCTACAGGATCACCTGTATTTATTATACCTGTTTCTATTCTTCCTGTTGCAACAGTTCCACGACCAGTAATAGAAAATACATCTTCAACTGGCATTAAGAATGGTTTGTCAACATCTCTAGGAGGAAGAGGAATGTATGCATCAACTGCATCCATTAATTCAAAGATTTTCTCCATCCATTTAGGTTCTTTATTCAAACCACCTAAGGCAGAACCTTGAATAACAGGAGCTTCATCACCATTAAAACCATAGAATGTTAATAATTCTCTTATTTCCATTTCTACAAGTTCTATCAATTCTGGATCGTCAACTAAATCCACTTTATTCATAAACACAACCAATTTAGGCACACCTACCTGACGTGCTAAAAGAATATGTTCACGGGTTTGTGGCATAGGACCATCAGTTGCTGCAACTACAAGTATAGCACCGTCCATTTGAGCAGCACCAGTTACCATGTTTTTAACGTAGTCAGCATGACCAGGACAATCAACATGGGCGTAATGCCTTGTTGCTGTTTGATACTCGATATGAGCAGTGTTAATAGTAATACCTCTTTCTTTTTCTTCAGGAGCATTATCAATTGAATCAAACGATTTGAATTCACAATATCCTTTATCAGCCAGACATAATGTAATTGCGGCTGTTAAAGTGGTTTTTCCGTGGTAAAC
>CAZYEM010000004.1:0-42434 GCA_964646395.1 uncultured Bacteroides sp. | reverse complement strand
TATTGAAAGTCTTCGGGAAATTGGAGATGAGGGGGAGATTTACGAAAGTATTGAAGATCTTTGGCCTGACTACCCAACTAAAGATGACTTCTTCTTTCATGAAGACGAATATTAACAAAAAAACCGTCTAACCTTGGTCAGACGGTTTTTTTCTATCAGCAAATGAATTTTATTATAAATTTTCAAAAAATGAATATTAATTTATTAAATAAGATTAATTTTGCTTATTAATTAAGTGAAAATAATAATTACATATATATTTTACCACAATTATGTTAAAATCATTAAGTAAACTCTTTGGAAATAAATCCCAAAGAGATATAAAAGAAATAAATCCTTTACTTGAAGCTACTAAAAAAGCTTATGAAACTATTTGCTTGCTTAGCAATGATGAGCTTAGAGCTAAAACTCAGGAATTTCGTCAACGAATATCAGATTATTTAACTGAAGAACAAACCGGGATATCAGACATTAAAGCCCGTATTGACAATGAACCCGATATTGATGTTGATGAAAAAGAATTACTCTATCAACAAATTGACAAGCTGGAAAAACTGGAATACGATAAAATTCAGGAAATATTATTGGATATTTTACCTGAAGCTTTTTCTGTAGTTAAAGAAACGGCTAAACGTTTTAAGGAAAATGAAAAGGTAGAAGTTTCAATAATGCCTTGGGACAGAGATCTGGCAGCAAGACGTGATAGTGTAAATATAATAGGTGAAAAAGCTTATTACGACAATAAATGGACTGCCGGAGGCACTATGATAACCTGGGATATGGTTCATTATGATGTTCAGCTGATAGGTGGTATTGTTTTACATTCTGGCAAAATTGCTGAAATGGCAACAGGTGAAGGTAAAACTTTAGTAGCAACTCTTCCTGTTTACTTAAATGCATTGCCAGGTAAAGGCGTTCATTTAGTTACAGTAAATGACTATCTTGCAAAACGTGACTCAGAATGGATGGGAATGTTGTTTGAATTTCATGGATTAAAAGTGGATTGCATCGACAGACACGAACCTAATTCAGAAAGCCGTAAGAATGCTTATTTAGCTGATATCACTTATGGAACAAATAATGAATTTGGTTTTGATTATTTGCGTGATAATATGGCACGTAATGTTGAAGAATTGGTGCAACGAAAACACAATTATTCAATTGTAGATGAGGTTGACTCTGTTTTGATTGATGATGCACGTACTCCTTTGATTATCTCAGGTCCTACTCCAAAAGGAGATAATCAGGAATTTGAAGCTTTAAAACCAAATATTCTAAAGATTTATAATGCTCAACGTAATTTGGTAACTCAATTATTAGCAGATGCTAAAAAATTATTAAGCAATAATCCTTCTTCTGAAAACGAGAAAAAAGGAGGTGAATTATTGTTACGTTCTCATAGAGGTTTACCAAAAAACAAAGCCCTTATTAAGTTTCTGAGTGAACCCGGAATGAAAGCACTACTGCTTAAAACCGAGAACTACTATATGCAGGAACAGAACAAAAATATGCACATCATTGATGATGAATTGTTTTTTGTAATTGAAGAAAAACATAATACAATCGACCTTACAGAAAAAGGAATTGATTATATTTCGGCAAATGAAGAAGAGGCAAAGTATTATATGCTTACTGATGTAGGTGCCGAAATTGCTGAACTTGAAAAATTTAATCTTTCATCAGAAGCAAAACGTGAGAAGAAAGCAGAAATACTTCGTAATTATGCCATTCAATCTGATAGGGTTCATACAATAAATCAGCTATTAAAAGCATATACCTTATTTGAATTGGATGTTGAGTATGTTATAATGGACAACAAAATAAAAATTGTTGATGAGCAAACCGGTCGTATTATGGAAGGCAGACGTTATTCGGATGGTTTGCATCAGGCAATTGAAGCCAAAGAAAATGTAAAGATTGAAGCAGCAACTCAAACTTATGCTACCATTACTTTGCAAAACTATTTCCGTATGTATAGCAAGCTTGCAGGTATGACCGGTACAGCTGAAACCGAAGCTGGTGAGTTATGGGATATTTACAAATTAGATGTAGTTGTGATTCCAACAAACAGATCTGTTGTTCGTAAAGATATGGAAGATTTGGTTTATAAAACCAAAAAAGAAAAATACAATGCAGTTATTGAAGAAATTCAACGACTAGTAAATATTGGAAGGCCGGTTTTGGTAGGTACAACATCTGTTGAAATCTCAGAATTACTGAGTCGTTCTCTTAAAATGCGGAATATTAGACATAATGTTCTGAATGCTAAATTACATAAGAAAGAGGCTGATATTGTTGCCGAAGCAGGTATTGCTGGAACTGTAACTATTGCTACTAATATGGCAGGTCGTGGTACTGATATAAAACTCGGACCTGGCGTTAAAGAAGCCGGTGGTTTGGCAATTGTAGGTACTGAACGACATGAATCCCGTCGTGTTGACCGCCAGTTGAGAGGTCGTGCGGGACGTCAGGGAGATCCTGGAAGTTCTCAGTTCTTTGTTTCTCTTGAAGACGATTTAATGCGTTTATTTGGTTCAGACCGTATTGCAAGGGTTATGGACAGATTAGGCTTGCAGGAAGGTGAAGTTATTCAGCATTCAATGATTACTAAATCTATTGAAAGAGCACAGCGAAAAGTTGAAGAAAACAACTTCGGTACCCGTAAACGTTTATTGGAATATGATGATGTAATGAATTCTCAACGTGAAGTTATCTACAAAAAACGCAGAAATGCTCTTTATGGTGATCGTTTGCCGATTGACATTTCCAATATGATGTATGATGTAAGTGATAATATTGTAAATGACCACTTAGAATCAAGAGATTTTGGCAACTTTAATATGGAACTAATCCGTAATTTTGGTATAGAATCTCCTGTTTCTGAAAAGGAATTTTTTGCACTTAAATCCGATGAAATCACTGAAAAGATTTTTGACGAAGCCTATAATTCATATCAGAAGAAATCAATTACAATGGCCGAACATGCTTTTCCAATCATTAAGGATGTTTATGAAAACAATGGAAGCCGATATGAAAATATTGCTATTCCGATTACTGATGGTAAAAAAACATTAAATATTGTAGCTCCAATTAAAAAATGCTATGATTCAAAAGGAAAAGAGGTTATTACTGCTGTTGAAAAAAGCTTAACACTGGCTTTAATTGATGATGCATGGAAAGAACAATTGCGTGAGATGGACGAGCTGAAACAATCAGTTCAGAATGCAACTTATGAACAAAAAGATCCATTGTTA
Source organism: uncultured Bacteroides sp. (assembly GCA_964646395.1). Classification (GTDB taxonomy): domain Bacteria; phylum Bacteroidota; class Bacteroidia; order Bacteroidales; family JACABE01; genus JACABE01. The sequence continues at coordinate 39,180 of CAZYEM010000004.1, read as the reverse complement.
ATATATAAATTTGAATCATTTGAATTATTTAAAACAATGATTCAAAATATTAATAAGGAAATAAGTTCTTTCTTATGTTTAGGAAAACTACCTATACAAGATTCATCTAATGTAAAGGAAGCCAGAGTTCAGCATACTGATTTGAGCAAACTAAAAACCAGCAGGGAAGAACAAGCCGCTACTCCAACTGCTAACCGCACACAAAGTGAGGAAAAAGTTCAACCAATAAGAGTTGAGAAAAAAGTAGGTAGAAACGATCCTTGTCCATGTGGTAGTGGTAAAAAATTTAAACAATGCCATGGTAAAGATTTAGTTGACTAAATTTTCCAGGATAAAAACGAGAAAGCCGATAGTATTGAATTACTATCGGCTTTTATTTTTATTTAAAACCACGAATCATTAAAACTTTAGAAAAAACTAAATTAGGATTTTTCTTATTTTCATAAAAAAGGCAATACTAAAATGGTATTGACATTTTTTTCATTTTAAACCAACAGAACAAATTAAGTTGATTTGTTGGTTTCCCTAAAAATCAAACTTAAACCTTGCTCTTATTCCCAGCGAAGGAGCATTTAAATTTTCCATATAAGTCAATCGTTTAACAAGATCCACTCTCAGAAACTTAAAAATATTGCTCACTCCAACACTGGCTTCCATGTATGGTTTTCCATCCAATGTAAAAGTTAATGAATTGCCGTTTTCATCCGTAGGATATGCTAGCAACTGTTTATTTAAGTAAGGATTATTATTTTCGCCCACTTCGCCAAACAATGCTTTTACAGAAATTAGTTCTCTGAATTTTAACCTTTTAAACAAAGGAATTCTGTTCAAAAATAAACCATTGAAATAATGGGTATAATTTACACTTGCATATTTATCGCTCACAAATTCGAGGAAATTCATCATATTATATGCCTGAATCTGATAAGCATACGTTTGATTTGCATTGTGAATATACATCAGCGGATAAGGCACATCGCCCCATATTCGGCCAGCTTCTACCTCAACATCGGAATAACCAAATATGGAAGCATAAAACCGCTTGAAAATATTTACAGAGAATGACTGAAAACTATATTCTCCATTCATAAAATCCTTAATTCCGAAATTTCCTCTCAACTGAATAACAGGATATTGATTATAAATTGGAATTCTATAAGTTTTCCCCTGATAAAATTGTTCGTTGGGAGCAAAACGAAAAGTAAAACCTACTTCATTTGTAGTAATATTTTCCTTAAAAATCTTACTGCTTTCGTTGCTGCTATAACTCCAGTTCCAATTGCCCCCAGGTTTCTGCTCCAGATATTTAAATGATAATCCATAAGAAAAACCTTTGGTTAATTCCTGATTGTATTCCAGTTTGTATAAATCGTTGTATGTCATTTTATCAGAAACACCTCGCTTAAAGGAAAGCAAAAAGTTATCCTCGGCAAAAAATTTGAGTTCCTGACCAGGAATTTTAGTATCATGTTGATAGGTAAATTTAATTGAATTAATTGGATACTCATTAAAATTGACTTTTATCTTCTTAAAAGAATATGAAACAGCTCCTAGATATTTGCTTTTCTCATCTTTAGTTCCATAAGCATAAAATCCTTCAAGCATTATCCTTTTACTGAAATTGAGATTGGTCTTCCCTCCTACCCTTAAACGGAATCCTTCCACATCATTAAAACTGTAAAATGTATTTATCGGTCCTACGTCAATAGGACCAAAATCCTTATAACCTGCAAAAGCCAGCATCACAACATCCATAAACATTCTAAAGGCAGGAACATTCTGAACTCTTGTCATCATCTCTTCTACTCCCTTTTCTGATTTGGATAATTGTATCGGTCTGTTTGCATTCCAATAAGTTGCAGGCATACTTGCAGCATATTCGGCAACAATTTCCTTTTGAACACCCCGGTATGATGAATCGGAACTTTTTACATTAAATAATCTATCGTTGTAAGAAACCGTTTTGTGAGCAAACATTCCCAACCCTTTACTTGTAAGGCTGAAATCAACTGTCATTTCATCTTTGGTAAGAGCCCAGAATCCTTCACTGGTTGGCGAAAAATCCTGTTCAATCTTTACATCACTAACAAAGTTTAAGCTAATATCTTTACAAACACCCATATCCACGCGCTTAATGGCATAAAGAGAATCATCAGTAATATAAATATTTCCTGTAAAACCCATACTGATTTTATTACGTGGAATAAATGCCAGATTGATGCATCTACGGTCTTTAACCATCACCGTATCAATAATAAAAAATTTATAGAAAGTGGGTGCAATCACACTTGTAGGGCTAACAAATTGATTGGTCATAAAAAAGATATCATTATTATAAATATCAATATCAGTGTACATACTTTTATTGATTGAAGTTATTCCCTCCTGATCAATATATTTTTCGAGACCAACCACTCTTTGTGCATCAATAAACTCACGCTTAACATCACCTTCCTGTTTATAATACACTCTCGACAATGATTCTTTTAGATAAAAAGGCAGGTAAGGTTTGCCATTTACTTTGGAAGTATCTACATAATCGAATATAAATTTTAGTTTTCGCAAGTAACGTCTTTCCATAAACTTTTCAGTAAAGTTATTGAGCGACATTTCCAGCTTCTCATACTTTTTATATTCGTAAAATTTTGCAGCTTCACCCCTATTTACCTGTTTATTATCAATAACTTTACGAATAAGTTCCACTGCAGGATTATCCTTGTTTTTGTACTTTTTGGCATCAGTTTTTATAATCACTTCTTTAAGATCTATATTATGAGCCCGAAGTTTAATTTCGACAAATTGTGATTTTCCTGTATTAATCTTCTTAATTACAGGATTGTAACCAACAAAAGATGCTTTAATTGTGTTGGAAGCCCATTGGGTATTCAGTGTAAATTTTCCGTCAAAATCAGTAGTTGTTCCAATGTTTTTACCTTGAAAAACGATATTAACAAAAGGCAAAGGTTCATTAGTAACTGAATCGGTAACAATGCCTCTGATGGTTGTCATCTGTTGCGATTTAGCCTGATTAAAAGGATTAATTAATAGCAATAAGATAAATATAGTTGTTATTTTAAATAGTTGCATAGACTTATGAATTATATAAATTTAATTGAAACAATTAGTTATGGGATAATTTTTTCGTAAACTTCGGCTTTGTTGTAAATATCATATCCGAACAATTCAATATATTGAACAATAGTTGCCAATCCCTTATCATTTGCTTTTATAAAAAGGTGATGGAGATAAGCTTGTTTGCCCTGAATTTTTATCTGGGCTTTTGTTTTACCTTTATTATCTATCAAAAGGTTAATGGGTCGTTGGTCGAAAGCTTTTAATTTAATTTCAAAAAGTCTATCACTTATTTTTACAGATTTATAACCATAAGCCATCTTTTCCTGAATATAAGACAACTCGCCTCTTTTTCCATAATTTTCTTCGAGATTAAGCCAATATACATCAATAGGTTGCTCTATATCTAGTTTCCCATTTGCATTAATATTGGCATCATAATATACTCGGTTTTTATTTTTACTTCTTTCTATATAGAATAGAGATTGATTGTTTTTTTTCATAACTGTAGGAATCTCCTTTACATTGGGAAAAATAACCGGATTTACAGAAATAAAAACATTTCCTGAAAATAATGGTATAAAAAGCAACGTAAAAAAAATGGACTTCATATTTTCTTATTTTAAAAAGCAGGGAAGCACAATACTTCCCTGCTAATAATATCAAATCAACAAATTATTTAAAAAGTTCAATTTTTTCGTCCAGAAAATCAATTGGTTTTTCATTCATTATTTCCCTTAAGGTATTTTTCAACTTAATGGATTGAATGAATAAATCATGTTCGGGAACTACATTTTTTGCATGCATAGGGCTTTTGAAATAGAAAGAAAGCCAAGATTGAATACCTTTAAAGCCAGCACGTTTTGCTAAATCCATAAACAAAACTAAATCTAAAACCAGTGGAGCAGCCAATATGGAATCGCGGCATAAGAAATTTACTTTCAATTGCATTTTGTAACCCATCCAGCCAAAAATATCAATATTATCCCAGCCTTCTTTGTTGTCGCCACGAGGTTTGTAATAATTTATTCTTACTTTATGATCATAATCGCCATATAATTCCGGATATAACTCAGGCTGAAGAATAGAATCAATTACCGAAAGCTTACTTTCTTCTTTGGTTTTAAATGATTCAGGATCATCAAGAACTTCACCGTCACGATTTCCAAGAATATTAGTTGAGTACCAACCATCCAGACCCAGCATTCTGGTTTTAATCATAGGAGAAAGTACGGTTTTAATCATCGTTTGACCTGTCTTAAAATCTTTTCCACACAAAGGAACATTATTAGTAGCTGCAAGTTCCCAAATTGCAGGCATATCCACAGATAAATTTGGAGCACCATTTATATAAGGAACACCTTCTGCAACAGATGCATAAGCATATAACATACTTGGTGCAATATCGATATGATTTTCTTTCATTCCTTTTTCAAATGCACTCAAAGATTGATGAACTTCAGCTTCAGGTATAAAAATCTCTGTACTTCCACACCAAACAGTTACCAATCTGTCAAGGTTATTTTCTGATTTGAATCTACGGATATCTTCACGCAATTGCAACATCAGATCATATTTGGTTTCTCCCTTTTTAATCCATTCACTATGCAAGCGTTTAACATAATAACTATCAAAAACAGCTTTCATTGGTTTAATTAACCTCAATTCATCTTTAACATCTTCAACATCACGTGTGTCGAGAACTTTTGCATATAAAATTGATTCATACGCATTTTCATCTCTGATATCCCAACCACCAAATACAATATCGTTAAGTTGCGTTAAAGGTACAAAATCCTTTATTTTTGGAAAATTATTTTCATTTCTGTTTCCTATTCTAATTGTACCCATCTGAGTAAGAGAACCTACAGGAGCATTTAATCCTTTTCTGACTGCAAGTGTTCCTGCAATAAAAGTTGTAGAAACAGCACCATTCATTCCCACAATTAAAACGCCCATTTTACCTTTAGGCAACTCAACATTTATTTTTTTATTTGTTTGCATTTTATTGTTTTTTAATATGTTAATATTATAATATTATTTTTAGCTCATTTAATGAATAGATTATCTGATCAGCTGAAAAATGTTCAAACTGATTCTGATCTTGCCAGCTTTTCCCTTTTATCCAAATTGCTTTACAGTCCAGATATTTAGCTGGAGCAATATCATTTATATAAGAATCTCCAACTATAACTGTTTCTTCTGCTTGCAAATCAAGAAGCTTAACAGCAGTTTTCCATAATAAAGGATCAGGTTTCCTTAATCCAATAAGTTGTGAATCTAATATTTCTGAAAAAATATCCTGTAAATCAAACTCATCAATTACTGTTTTTAGATTTCCATAAAAATTTGAAACCAAACCTAATTTATATTCATTTTTCAGATAAATAAGTATCTCTTTTTGAATATTTATAGTTGTTTTCACTTTCTCATAGCAAGTGTCAACCAATTGTTTTGCAATAGTTTCAATTAAAATGTTTCCCAAGTGTTTTTCTCTAGCCAGAAATTGCAACTGTAAATTTAGTTTTTGAATAAGCATCTCATAAAAAGTTGTTGTTTTAAGAATTCCTCTGGTATTCAAACTTCTTTCTGCAAATATGTATGCTTTTTCATAATTGTTCTTTTTAACTCCGATTTTATTCGATTCATAAGCCATCCAAATCATTTCACTCCAATGGATTCCATTTGTATCTATGGTTCCACCAAAATCAAATAATACTCCTTTAATATTTTCCATTTTATTCATATTCAACACTAATTAAATTATTCTTTGGTTTTACTTTTATTAAAATCAATCCAACTAATATCCAGAAAAACTCTCTTATTCTTGTAATTAAACTTACATAAATTCCTATTGCTGGTGTTAAACCCAAACTCTGAAAAACCAAATAAAAACCACTTTCACGCGATCCCATCTGAAGCGGAATAAAGAAAAGCAAATTAGCAAAAAGCGATGAACCTGCACTTATTAGAAAGGCATCAATAAAGCTGATATTTATAGATATAGCTTTTAAAATAAAGTAGAATTCCAAACACCCTATTATTCGTGCAAAATATTCCAGAAAAAGTATATAATAAAAGTTCATTCTTCTTTTAGAATACAAATCTATGATATAACCATCAACTTCCTGAAGTAATTCTTGTTTATCTTTTATTTTTTTTACAAACAATCGTGCAAAATAGATTTTAGCAAAGGTTTTAATTGCCAATTCTACAATCCCTTTTTGAAAAGCAACATAAAATAAATAAATAACAACAATACAAATAAGCAAAGCGGAAATTAGTAAAAACTCTGTTTTCATCTCATTTTTTAACGTGAAAAGCAAGGCAATAACTGCAGTTAACCAAAAGAAAAAATGAGAAAAAATATGCATCATATTGTATGATATTACAGTAGATGTTGAATGTGTTTTATCTAAATGTTTATTTAATTCCAATACTTTATATGGTTCGCCACCCAAACTAATAAATGGAGTTATATAATTGATAGCAAATCCACTAATGGTAAATTTAAAAATACTTGAAAACTTAATGCCATTCTTTTCTTTTCCAATTATATAAAACCAGGCTAAAGCATTTAAATAATATATTATCAGCCATATACCAATTACTCCAAAAAACCACCAACCGGTTTTTGCAATATTCTCAATAATTGTGTGAAACCCTAACTTATAAACCAAATAACCAAGCATTCCTACACCAATCAGGAAAAACAATGTCTGATAATTAAGAAACTTTGATTTCATATTATTCATTAACTGCTTTACGATACATATTTTTACTTATAATTTCCTGACGGACAACCATGTATATTAGCATAACATTTAGAACTGTAAGTTCAAAAATCCAATATAACAAAACATTATCCAAAAACATAGCAACAAAAAGTGCAATCGCTCTTGTATTAAAAGTAAGCATATTGGTATATTTCATTAAAGGTTTGTTCAGCTGACGAAATTCAATTGCCAACCATTCTGGAACAATGCCTTTATATTTTTCCTGAATAAGTTTCATCAGTTTTTGTAGATTCTTCGATAGAATTTCCTGTTGAGACGTGTAATTCAAATAAATACGAAGCCAAAGCTTATTCCAGAAATTTTTTGTCCAACTAATCTGATTAAATTCAAGTCTAACTTTTGAAGAATTATCAAATTCACTACCATCTTTACCTTTGACAAAAAACAAATGTGCATTGCGATAATAATCAGCCATGGCAGCCTGAAATGAATGGAAAAATCCGGTAATTGCAGCCAGAATAAAAATGGTAAGCGGATAACCTTCATTCATAAGTCGTAAGGAAATAAAGAAATAAATACTTATAAACCAAAGATTTCCTGCCAATCCATCCAAAACCCTACCTAATCTGCTTTGTTGGTTGGTCATTCGGGCAAGCTGACCATCAGCACTATCCAATGTATTTGCCAATATAAGTAAAAACATACCGATAATATTCATTTTTAAATCTGAATACAAGAAAAAATATCCGGAAGCCACTCCTAATATTATACTTACTATTGTTACCGGATTAGGCTTAATTCCAAGCTTTTTGCAAAGCAATGCCCATTTAAAACCAATGGGACGATTAAACCAGATATCCAATGTTTCTTCCGTATCTCTGGATTTTAAGGTTGATTCGTAATCCGTTTTTTTAGATTCCATTTTCAATTCCTCCATTAATTAACCTGCAATTTTATTTTGACACTTAAATGACTGATTTCTTTCTTTTTCCTGAACATATTTATCAGCCATACTGAAAATTAACTTTGCAATTTGTTTTGAAGCAATATCCCTAATAGGAGCAAAACTAGGCCAATCGTTCAAATCAATTAAACATAAGCTACCATCTTTACGAACAATTACATCTCCACCATAAATATAAATACCAGCAAGTTGTGCTGCTTTTTCTGCTATTAGCTGTAATTCATTTACATCAAATTCTGTATGATTATTACTGTTTACATCTTTTTCGATATTAAATTTAGAATGATTGGTATCGAGCAAATTAAACCAATGAAAATAACCTGATTCCCTAACACCATAAAACTTAATAATGTCTCCATGAATATGTTCCATTATTACTGCTACTTTAATTCCTCTTTTTTCAAATTCAGATAAAACGTTATTGGTTTCAGCTATGCTATATGCTAACACAACATCCTCTTTATGAATAGCATGTACATCTCCTCGTTTTATCCAAACCGGATATTTTTCAAAAACATTTAATTCTTCCCAAACCACATCATTGGTTTTTACAATAATAGATTTTGGATAGGGAATATGGTTATTAATCAAAATTTTAGTAAGATTAGCTCTGTAACAATTATTTATAGAAGTTCCTGAATTAATTATCAAAGCTCCTTTTTCTTCCATTTTTATCAGTTTCTCAACAGATTTTGGGCTTCTAACCATTGAAAACAAAACATCTCCTTCAACTTTTGATTCAAGAAAAGCCTTTTCATTCATCAACTGTAAATCAGCACCCATATTATTCAATTCATCAGCAACCTGCTGAAAAATCATTTCATCATTGTTCGTGTGATTAGGCGAATAAATTTCACCTCTTGATATTCCTGTAATTAATATTTTATTTCCCATATTATTTAAATTTATGAATTTAAAAATGCTTCTGCAGTATTTATATCTTCCGCATGATCAACATCTATAATCTTTGAGAATTCATAAAAACCAATATTTAATCCAGCTTTAAGCAAATCGCGTTGAAAATTTCTCATTCTTTGGTTTCCTTTTGTAATTGACTGTTCCAGAACCTCCCAGATACTTGGTTTAAAAAAATAAATTCCACCAGAGACAAATTGTGAATCTGATTTAATATCTGAAAATTCAACTATTCTATCTTCTTCTGTTTTAATATATAAAGGCTTTTCGTCATCTACAAAAGAGGTAACGGCCATTACTGCATCTTTATCTGTTTGCTTAGCTGCATATTCTATAAATGCTTTAAATTCATCAGGTTTAAAGACAGTATCAACTGTTGTTAAGCAAAATATTTCCTTTTCAATCATTTCTTTCATTTCATATAAACTATGCATGGAGCTTGGCGTAGATTTTATTTTAAATTTAAGCTGAAAATCATAACCCAGTAATTCTGTATAATTTTTTACTTCTAAAATTGATTCATTAATTATTATGCTGATATTTTTTGCACTGTTTATTTCAAAGACATCTAATAGTCTTTTTATCATAGGTTTACCATTTATTTCAACCAATGGTTTCGGCATTTTAAGTCCTTCCCGACTTAATCTGCTGCCTTCTCCTGCTGCTATAATTGCGTAATTCATTTTCTTTTTTTAATTAGATGGTTTATACAAACATTTGTTTAATATTATAGTAATAAAAATTAAGAACAAACATTTGTTTAATTCTTTTTCTAAAAAAAATTATTGCTTCTTTTCTTTAGAAAATCCTGTTATACCATATAAAAACAATTCTGCTAAAGTGTTGCAATAAGTATCATAGTAATTATTATCGAATTCAATTTTATAAATCTGGGATATAAAATTCTTGTGTGTAAAATGCGAAATCAACATACTCATCATAGCAGGACCCAAAATATGTGAAATATCATCTTTACAAAAATCAATACAAAACTTGGTAGAAATCTGATTACCCATTTCCATCATTTGATGGGTTTTATTCACTTTAAGTTCGTAAACTTCAGGAACATTATTAGGTAAATCACTAAATCCGATCAAGCAAATATTAGTATGCGCTCTAACCATAGAAACAATATTCTTAAATAATCTTTTGATGCTTTCTTCTTTTGTATCGCTTTCTAAAATTGACATTTTCATTGTATTCAACTGCATATCAAAAAAACGATTGAGAATTTCAATTAAAATCCCTGCTTTACCTCCAAAATAATAAGAAATCATAGAGATATTTACGTTGGCTTTATTCGCAATTTCTCTAACTCCAACAGAGTGAAATGCATTTTCTGCAAATAGTTCGGCACTTGCATCTACTATTCTCTCAAAGGCATCTCCACATATTTTTTTATTGTTTTCCATAGTATATTTGATGACGCAAAATTAATTCAAAAAAATCAAACAAACGTTTAATTGAAATTATTTTTTGTTATTAATCTGTTATTTTTATTATCGTATTGATTAATAATGGAAATGGATGAGATGAATTATTAATAGTATAGATGAAAAACTTTAAAAACAAGATACTTCTAAAATCGATTAAAATTATTGTATTAGAGCTCAATTTTGAAAAATCATTTATAAAATCTTATATTAAATGGAAAATAAAATATTTTGAAACCTAAGCTTTGTAAATTGAAAAATATGCTGCCAATGCTTTTTGTGCAGCCTTTTTGCCTAATTCTATTATTTCATCAGCATTATAAAACTGAAAAGCTCCATAAGTGTTTATAGGGATATCAATGACAATATCAGGTTTATACATTTCTTTAGACATTTTAGATATTTGCTGCATCATCATTACAGCTGTTTTATAAATAAGTGTATAATAATTAAGTTGTTTTTCTGAATCTTTTGCCGTTGAAATAAATCCTTTTTTCTTTATAAAAGGGAAATAATGCCATTCGCTTTGTGCTTCATTGTTAGATATGTTATGAGTATTCGTTGGTTTCTCCAGAGCAAAATCTGCATTTACATCAACAGCTATCAACAAATCATTATCATTTCTTTCAACACGATTTACCGGGAGTGGGTTTAAAACGCCACCATCAACCAATATCAATTCATTCAGCTTAAAAGGAGTAAATACAGTAGGTATCGAAATTGATGCTCTTATTGCGTCAATCAAGCTCCCTTTCTCAATAATAATTTCCTTTTTATTAATAATATCAGTAGCCACGGCTTTAAATGAAATATGCAGATCTTCAATATTTACATCGGGTACAAGCTTATTGATTTCCTTAATAACTTTATTCCCTTTTACCAATCCGTTTGAGCTTAAGGTAAAGTCAATCAAATTAAATACTGCTTTCTTGTCGAGTTTACAAATCCAGTCTCTGAAGTTGGGTAAATTGCCCGAAGCATAAATTCCACCAACCAAAGCACCCATCGAACTTCCTGCAATTGATTTTATTTCAAATCCCTGATATTCGAGTTCTTCAATAACACCGATATGTGCAATACCTCTTGCACCTCCACTTGATAAGACTAAGGATACTGGTTTCTTCATTTTTTTAAATGTAAAGCTTTAAATGAAATTTATTTGAATATATATACAAAGATACGATTGTTAAGTATTGTAATTCCATATATGAACAGATTTATTTTTATTGCCTACGAATTACACAAATTCTTAAAAAAAATCAAAAGAAGAAAAAGTTGGAACTGTTTATTAATAAATCTCTAATAAAAATTCTTGCAGATTTAAGGAATATCTCCAAATATAATATTTCAATGTGTGGAATTTTTATTATTTTTGAATTCGTAAACAAAACATTTTTCACATGATACATTTAAAGATTGACCATTCAAAAATAAATAATTTTGTTTCTGAGAGCGAGATTAATGCATTTCAGAACGAGATAGATAAAAGCCATGAAGCATTGCTGAAGAAAACCGGAAAAGGCAACGAATTTCTGGGTTGGGTTAAGCTGCCATCCGAAATTGACGATGCTTTATTGTCGGCAATAGAGGCAGATGCCAGAGAGATAAGTCAGTTAGCCGAATTGTATGTAGTTATTGGTATAGGAGGTTCATACCTGGGAGCCAGAGCAGTAATCGAAGCATTGAGCCATAATTTTGCTGCATTCAAAAAGGATGGAAAATTCCCGGTTGTCATCTATGCCGGTCAAAATATCAGCGAAGATTATATGGCTGATTTGCTCGAAATATTAAATGAGAGAGATTATGCCTTAACGGTAATATCAAAATCGGGAACAACCACCGAACCAGCAGTTGCATTCAGGATTTTAAAAAATCACCTGGAAAATAAATATGGAAAAGAGAATGCCCGTAAGCGTATCATCGCAATTACCGATAAGGAAAGAGGAGCATTAAAAACACTGGCTGATATAGAAGGATATAAGACTTATGTGGTTCCCGATGATGTAGGCGGAAGATATTCGGTATTAACTCCGGTAGGTTTGTTGCCGGTTGCAGTTGCCGGTTTCGATATTCGCAAATTGGTGGAAGGTGCCGTTGCCATGCAGAATTATCTGGCAAAATCATCAAGCATCGCTGATAATCCAGCATCGGAATATGCCGCTGTAAGAAATGCACTTTTGCAAAAAGGAAAAACCATTGAAATTATGGTAAACTATCAACCCAATCTTTTTTACATAACCGAATGGTGGAAACAGTTGTATGGTGAAAGCGAAGGCAAGGAAAACAAAGGAATATTTCCGGCAGGTGTTGGCTTTACAACCGATTTGCATTCGATGGGACAATATATTCAGGAAGGAATCCGCAATATTTTCGAAACCGTATTAAGTATCGAAAAGCCAAAGCATAGCATCGAAGTTCCATTGGATAGTGATAACCTGGATGGACTTAATTTTATTGCCGGAAAACGCATGAACGAAGTTAACAGAATGGCAGAAATTGGCACCATGCTTGCCCATGTGGATGGCGAAGTGCCAAATATCAAGATTTCTTTACCCGAAATGAATGAATATAACCTGGGCGAACTAATATATTTCTATGAATTTGCTTGTGGCTTAAGCGGATATGTGCTCGATGTAAATCCATTTGATCAGCCGGGTGTTGAAGCTTACAAAAAGAATATGTTTGCATTATTGGGCAAACCGGGTTTCGAAAAAGAAACGGAATCAATAAAGAAACGCTTGTAATTTTGTAAAAGGCATTAAAGAAAAACGCTCAGTTTAGTAAGCTGAGCGTTTTTTTTATGGTTTAAATTTCCACAATCTTGTTTTTTATAGCAAACTTAATCAAATCAACTGTCGATTTCAATTCCAGCTTTTGCATAATATGATTCTTATGCGATTCTACGGTGCGGATACTTATAAAAAGCTTATCGGCAATCTCCTGATTAGCCATTCCCTGTGCAAAATGTTTAAGGATTTCCGTTTCTCTCACGCTTAAAGCCTCTTTTTTGTCGGCCTGTTCATCTCCTTGTGCTTTTTTGATATAACTTTTAAGGATGATATTCGAAATGGATTCACTAAAATATTCATCTCCATTATAAATGGTATTAACGGCATCAAATAATTCGCGACGGGTAGTGTTTTTTGGTAAATATCCTTTTGCTCCTGCTTTAATGGCATTAAAAATAAAATCTTCGTTGGTAAACATCGAAAGTATCAATACTTTAATTCCACTATAGTTGGGGTTTTCGTTTATGATTTTAGTTAGCTCAATTCCCGAAATATCGGGCATTGAAATGTCTGTAACAATAATATCCGGTTGCGAAGTTTCTAGTTTCTCAAGTAATTCCTGAACATTGGCAGCTTCACCAATCACCTGTACATTATCCAGACTTTCGAGCAAAGCTTTAATTCCATCTCTTACAATCTGATGATCGTCAACAAGCATTATTTTAATATTTGCCATAAAATAGGATTATAATTTACTTTACAAAAATAGCTAATTAAATCATTATTATAAAACAAATCTTGCAATTTGCCCTTTTCCTAATTACTAAAGATTATAAATTCAGAACTAACTGTATTTTATAACCGCAATTATTTTCTGTAGATATTGAATATGGAATTTTCAGATTGCTTACTGATTTTATAAAATCTAAATAGTAGTATTTGAAACAGATAATGGTAAATATATAGTTACTGTTGTCCCCGTTTTTTGAGTACTTTCAATTAAAATTTTACCATTGTTTATTTTGATAAACTCATTGCAAATATGGAGTCCTAAACCGCTTCCTTTCATATTTTCAGTGCTTAAAGTAGTGTTATTTTCTCCAATATTGAACAATTTTTCCAGTCTTTCTTTGCTTATACCAACTCCATTATCTTTAATAGAAATTTCTAAAAACTGATTGTTGATAGTTGTAGAAATTTCAATTATTCCACCGGTTGGCGTAAATTTTACAGAATTATTAAATATACTGCCAATTACAAATTCAATTGTGTATTTATCAGCATAAATAAATTGTTCTTCAGGGATATTTATATTAACTTTTTGCTTTTTTCGTTCAGCTATTTCAATGAACATTTTTATACTATTTAAAACACAGGTTTTTAAATGTATTTTTTCTTTATTTATTACAATAATTCCTCTTTGTACCTTTGCCCAGATAAGTAGGTTTTCAAGTAGTTTACCTGCATTAATTGAGTTTTCTTTTATCCGGTCTGAAATTTTGTAAAGATATTCATTATTCTGAATATCTGATAGTTCAGATATTTCTTCGATGCTTTTTTTAATTTCAAAAAATGGTTCTTTTATATCTTTTGCTATAATTGAAAAGAATTTATCCTTGGTATTATTTAAATCTTCAAGCTTTTGATTTTGTATTGTAATTAATTCGTTTTTCTCGTTTAATTTTTTATTATCTTTCTTTTTAAGAATGAAACGATATAAAGCGAAAATAACAATAGCGATGCTAAATAATGAGATTAATCTAAATAGATTTGTTAAATTCTTTTGATTCTGAATATGCAATTGTTTAATTACTTCTCTTTGTTTAAGTAATTGATTCTCTTTTTCTTTTTCGTTGGTTTCAAAAATAATTTTTAGTTCAGATACATTTTTATTGTTCTTACTTTTAAATAAACTATCGCTTAGCTTTTGGTATTTTTCATAATAAATGTATGCAAGTTTAAACTCTTTATTTATAAAATAATAATCAGATAAAATTTCATAAGAATCTGATAACGTAATAATATTGCTTGTTTTAGCAGCTAACGATTCTGCTTTCTTAATATAAATGAAAGCATTATCGTATCGTTTGAGGGTAAGATAGCAATACCCGAGGTTTTTATAAATACTGGCAATTAAAAACTTATCATCTGATTGCAAGGCATTAGTGAGTGCATTATTCAAATAAATTAAAGACTTTTGATATTGTTTAAGAGATGAAAAAGTAAACCCAATATTAAGCTGAGTAAGACCAAGTTGTCTGAAATTTTTTGTGTTTTCAAGTAACTTCAGAGAGGTAAGTTGATGTTCAAGAGATTTATCAAATAACTCTTCATTTCCATAAATAATTGCAATATTATTATTTATAGAAACTTTCAAGCTATTATTTCCTTCAATATTCTTGAGTAAATGTAGTCCTTTATTTAAATATAATAGTGCATTCTTATTATCTTTTAAGGCCAATAAAATTGTTCCCAAGTTGCTATATGATTTTGCAAGCATTAATGAATCTGCTGTCTTATTTGCCAATTCAATTAATTTGTTAGTATAGATAAACGACTGATTGTAATTGCTATTTTTACCATAAAATGCACTAAAATTGAGATATACAGAAGACAATTCTTTGTATTTTTTTTCTTTTTGTAAAATTTCAATAAGTTGCAAAGTATAATATTCATATAACTTATTATTGTATAGCGTATTGTAATTATCAATCAAGCTTTTCAAAAATTTTATCTGATAATCGGTTTCTTTTAATTGTAATGCCAGCTTAAGACCAAGTTCAGATAATTTTATACTTGAATCTGTGTTGTTTTTATATTCAACCTTACAATTAGTATATAGCAATTCAAGTTTATACTGATTGTTATCACTACAATAACATGTAGTTGCATATATTAATAACAGAAAGATAAATGTATAATATGATATTTTTTTAAATAGATTATGCATATTTTCAATTAGTTGGATTGTTAATTTCAATTTTAAATATACTTCCTTTATTTAATTCACTTTCTGCAACTATTTTTCCTCCGTTTTTTTCAATAAATTCTTTGCAAATAATTAATCCCAAGCCGTTTCCTTTTTCGTTACTGGTTCCAGTATCCGATTTATTTATGTTTAATTTAAACAAATTTTCCAGATTCTCAGGTGAAATTCCAATACCATTATCTTTTATATATATTGTTGATTTCGTATCGCTTATAGCAACATATATTTTTATTACTCCATTTTTGTGAGTAAATTTTACTGCATTGTAAAATAAATTTCCCAATACGGTACTTAATGTGTATTTGTCGGCAAAAATCCGAATGTTTTGATTAATATCGATTTCAATTTTAATATTCTTTTTATTGGCACTTATTATATATGGTCTTATACTTTCTAAAATAAAATCTTTTAAATTCAGTTCAGTTTTGTTTATATAAATAGCATTTCGTTGTGTTTCAGCCCAATTAAGAAGATTTTCAAGAAGAATACCAGTGTTTTCTGATATAGTTTTTAAATCTGAAATAATTTCATTTTTGGATTGGATATCATTTAATTCTGTATTTTTCAAAATATCAGCATATTGCTTAAAATCAAAAAATGGGTTTTTCAGATCATGTGCTATAATGGAAAGAAATTTGTCTTTAGTAATATTCACTTCCTCCAATTTTTCTCTTTGATAAATGATAAAATTATTCTTTTCTTGTAAAAGGATATTTGCTTTTTTCTTTTTCTTAAACCGATATATTATAAGGAGAATAAATACTGAAATAATCAGTATAGAAATAATATAAATATTTCGGGTATAATTTTGTTTTTTTATTGTAATATCCTGAATTATATCATTTTGCCTTAACAACTCGTTTTCCGTTTCAATTTCACCGGTTTCAAATTGAATTTTGAGTTTCTCAATGTTTTCAATGCTTTCTTTATTGAATATACTGTCATTTAATTGTTTGTATTTTTTATAGTAGATTAGTGCATGCTCATATTCATTAATTGTTTTGTAATAATCAGAAAATAAATTATATACATTTTTTTCTAGTCCCCAATCTCTATTTTTATCCAATAAATTTAAAGATAATAATAAAAAATCTTTTGCTTTTTGAAAATTCTTTTTTTCTAAATTTATTCTTGCAATATTGAAATATATACTTGCCTGAGAAATAGGAATATTTAGCCTGATAGAAAGTTTTAGTGATTTTAGAAAATATGTTTCTGCATCTTTATATCTTTTTAATTTTAAAAAAGTTTCTCCAATATTCTCATAAGTTGTAATTAAGCTTGAACTATCGCTTAACTTAATTAATATTTCTTCAGACTTTGTCAGATAAAAAAGTGCTTTTTGGAATTGATTCATTTTTTTATAAATCAATGATAGATTATTGTAGGTAAATGCAGCACTTTTATGCAAGTTTTTTTTTAAAGCCGTTTCAAGTGATGTGTTAAAGTAATAAAGTGCTTTTTCGTATTTATTAACCCTGAAAAAAAGTAATCCGATATTATTACATATTCCGGAAATATTTGCACTGTCATTAAGGCTTTTATAAAGTTTTATTGATTTGTAAAAGTATTGAAGCGATTTGTCATAGTTATATGTATCCTGATAAATTATTCCTAAATATGCATTTAAATTTGCTATTTTGTCTTTGTTTTTTCTATTTTCATAAATAGTTAATGCTTTATTGAAATAGTTAATTGCAAGATTATAATTTCTTTTATAATAATTTGCATAACCAATCATCTGAAAAAAATCAGGTAAAAACTTATTATTGCTGATTTTTTCCCCATATTCAATTCCTTTTGTTGCATACTTAATAACAGAATCAGGTGATAAACCAATATATTCCTTTGATATTTTAGAAAATAATTGCAATTTATCGGTATTGCTTTTTTTTAAAATTAATATTTTAAGACTATCCATTGAAGCTACACACTTTATGTCGCACAATACCAGTATTATAACCAGGAATAATGTGTAAAAATTTGTGTGTTTAATCATTTTTAATAGTTAATATTCTTAAATAAAATATGCTAAATATTTAAATTATATCAAGTTAATCAAATTATTATTTTAAATAATGATTATAGAATCAATTTATTAAAGTAAATAAATTTTACTAAATATTTTTTATTTAATACTTATTATATTTTATCAAATGTATAAAAAAAACCTTCATTTTGAAAAAAAAATGAAGGTTTTTGTAAAAATTAAAGCAAAGCTAATACTAATAACTAGCAACTAATTGTATATTAGTTCAAACCATTGTTATTTGCATAAGTAATAAGTTCCGAATTTGAATAAATATTAAGTTTTACCATAATTTGTTTAAGAGATGTATCATATAGATTTAAACTTATTTTGTGTTTTTTTACAATTTCTTCTTTTGTTAAACCCGAAGCAATCTGTCCTAATAATTCTTTTTCTTTTTTTGTAAGTTGTATCGCCTGATTTAAATCTTCATAAGAAAACTCAGACAATAATTCCTGAATAAAAATATCTGATATTTCGCGACTTATGTAGTTTTTGTTTTCATATACTGAGTTTATTGCTTCAATAAGTTCATCGTATGAGCAGTCTTTTAGCAAGTATCCGGTTGCACCAGCTTTAAACATACCAATAACAAATTCCCGTTCAGTATGCATAGAAAGAGCAATAACTTTTATTGTATCTGTATTTTCATAAATATGTTTGGTAACCTCAATACCATTTAAACCAGGCATACCAATATCCATTAAAACTATATCAGGTTTAAGTTCCATTGCCATTTTTAAAGCATCAATACCATTGTCGGCTTCACCAATTAATGTTATTTCTTTTTCATTTTGAAGCAGATTTTTTATTCCTGCTCTCAGAATTTTATGATCTTCAGCTAATAAAATTTTTATTTTCATATTTCTATATATTAAAATTGCGTAATAGATTTTATTCTGCAAATATATCTTTTTATTTCCTTTTTTAAAATTTATAATTTTAAATTATTCTTCCAATTGGTTAAAACTTGAATATTTTCTCCATTTCTCAATTACTTGCGTCATATCTTCCGGTAATGCTGAATCGAAAAAGAAATCTTCCCCTGTAGTTGGATGAATAAAACCTAATGATTTAGCATGTAAAGCATGCCTAGGAATAATTTTAAAACAATTCTCAATAAACTGCTTGTATTTGGTATAGGTTGTTCCTTTAAGTATATGATTTCCACCATAGGTTTCATCATTAAAAACGGGATGTCCGATAAATTTTAAATGTGCTCTGATCTGATGTGTTCTTCCGGTTTCGAGTTCACATTCTATTAAGGTAATATAACCAAATCTTTCAATAACTTTATAATGCGTTATGGCCGTTTTTCCGGCACTTCCGTCAGGGAATACAGTCATTACCTTTCTGTCGCGTGGATGTCGGCCAATATTACCCTCAATAGTACCGCTATCTTCCTTAAAATCACCCCATACCAATGCATGGTATTTGCGTTGAATGCTGTGATTGAAAAATTGTCGTGCCAAATGAATTTGTGTCATTTCGTTTTTAGAAACCAATAAAATCCCCGATGTGTTTTTATCGATTCTGTGAACCAGATATGGCTTGTTATTTTCAGATAATTCTTTTCCATTTTTCATTAAATGAAAACTTAAAGCATTAACCAATGTGCCGGTAAAATTACCATAACCAGGATGTACAACCATTTCTGGTGTTTTGTTTACAAGTAATAAATCGTTGTCTTCATACACAATATTGAGGGGAATATCTTCGGGTAAAATTTCCGTTTCTCTTGGTGGATATGCCAGCACAATACTGATAACATCAAGGGGCTTTATTCTATAGTTAGGTTTAATAGGTTTATCATTCACCAGAATATTACCTGCATGTGCTGCATTCTGAATCTTATTTCTGGTGGCATTTTCAATACGAATTACAAGATATTTGTCAATTCTTAACAATCCTTGTCCTTTGTCAACTACAAAGCGGTAATGTTCATATAAATCCTGTTCTTCTTCTTCAATAATCAGGTTGTTATCGTCTTCAACACTTTGTTGGTTTTCCTCTGTCATGAAATTTATTTATCTGGTAATTATAAGTTTTTTTGTTTGTTGAATTCCATCAGAAACATTGGATACTTTAATAAAGTAAACACCATTTGAAAAGTTACTCAACATTATCTGATTCTCGAAAACTGATTGATAAACCTTGTTTCCTAAAATATCAAAAATCTGTAAAGAATAATCTTGATTCTGTATGTTTGTATTTGATTGAAGCTTAATCTGCAAATTATCATTTTTAAGAGGATTTGGAAATATTTCAAAAGTGAAATTTCCCTTTTGCATTTCATTTATTCCTAAATATTCAACCCCAAAAACAGGACGTATCATTAGTGAACCTTTTAAAAAGGATTGATTCCAGTTTCCACTTGAGTTATAGAATATATGACTTTCTGAAGAAGTATTTCTATCAAATCCAATATTTAAATTATCATCGGTAGTTTGTATCATTCCAACGTATATTTTGCCATTAACAATCAGATTTCTATTGAGTATATATTTTTGGAATTTATTATTTTCAGTATTTTCTATTGGTAAAATTGGGTTACTTCTATAGATGGTATCTCCTGGTTTTCCGCTCCCATTATCGTTCCATACACATAAATTGAAATATTTTAAATTACTGTTGTTTAATGTAGAATTAAAGTAAATTTCAACAGCTACCAACGTATCGGTTTTATTCAAATTGAACTGGTAAGCTAACTTTGAGCCGGCAGGTGTTAATCCGTAACCATTTTCTGCAGTTCCATCATCATAAGCATAATAATCGTCAAATTTCTGAATGAAGATATTTGTATCATTTTGTGGTCGAAAATCCTGACTGATTCCTTCTTTAAACAAATGTCTGATTTCATACCATGATTTTGTTCCAACAGCTAATGGAAAATTATAGACTACCGGAGGGCGGGCATGAAAGTTATATTGTTGATAACCATTTGTCCAATATGAATCAATATTAAAAAAACCTCCATCGTAATTTGCAACAACATTTCCAAGCTGATTGCGTATTTCATATTTATAACTCGATGCATGTGCTATCCCATCCAGATTGCTTATTTTGTTGCTTATTGTATCGTTAATTTCGCTTGCAACAAACTGGCTGGCTGGCATTGATTGATAGTTTTTCAGAAAAGATGGTGCTCTTTCTATAAAAGTAAGATCTTTACGAACAGTATCATTTATGGTACGGCTAATTCCCAGATATACATAATCTATGTTCCATTGATCGCAATTTCCTGCCCAACTTGGAATAATATTATTGCCAAGACTGCTGTAGTTTCTAAAACGAAAACGGAATCCATTTTTATAATATTTTGCTGTATCGTTAATAGGTATAATTACATACTTAAAATAATTGCTATCAGCCTTAAAAATAGTATCTAAGGGCATTCCTTTGGTACTCCATATCCGATTCCATTGAGTATCGGCCTGACAAACAGGACAATAAAACTCAAGTACTAATGAATCTTCTGCTTCAGGAGCATCTCCTAATCGTTCCCAAGCAGCTCCCCTGCCGCCTGCAGGTTGAAAATAGAAGCTGAAATATAGCGAGTCTGATAATTTAATTGCTTTAAGTGCTGGCGTAAAGACACTGTCTAATCTGATAGGCTGAGATGTTAATGTATCTGAAGAAAACTGACTTATCAATGCTGAAGGATAAATGATTCCATTCTGATTGAGAGCATCAAATGTTGCTACACCAATTGTAGGTGGATTTATTGCAAATTGCGTATTTACAAATACATAATTATCTGCCCACAAATTACTATCCGGATATAATGAATAATTTGAAAAATCATCAATAAATGGAAGTTTTACAGCTTCTACGGTCGATTTTAATTGATGCCGGGCTGTCTTTTTCTTGTTCAGTAATGGATTTCCACTCAATGGTAATAAAACTTCCTGAGCTAATCCTATTGAAACAGAAAAAAGGGTAATACAAAAATAAACAACTATCTTTTTCATATTTATGTTTTAAAATTCAGATGATTCTTCAGTTGTTGAATCGTATTTGTAATTTCTAATTAATTCCTTGAAGTTTACTTTCCTGTCTGATCGATACCAGATGTCAATGGTTTGTCCCATATTTACTGTTTTCCCAGGATAATAGGCTGGAGTTTGACGGTAAACTTTTGAATGAACAGTATCTTTTCCATCTTCAAATATCTCGCTTCCAATATTTAGCGATGATTCTCTGAGTATTTTCATTACTTCACTCTGTTTTTTACCCAACAGAAAAGGCAATATCATTAAATCGCCACCTGTTCCTTTGCCTAAAACCAAATCAATGTGTGAACCTTTTTTTATAAGTTCTCCAACTCCAATCTGATTTCCTTTGTATTTCTGCTCGAGAACAGCATTTTTTGCAATATCAGGTTTATATTCCAGAGTTCCAACCTGCAGACCATAAGTTTCGAGCAAAGAAGTAGTCTGACGCAATGATAAATCAATAAGATTAGGCATGCTAACTTTTTCTGCTTCAGCAGAAACTACGGTTAAATATATAGTGCGGCTATGTTTAACTTTTGCATTGGGATAAGGATCCTGGGAAATAATGCTTCCTTTTGGTCGTTTAGCATCATAAACAGAATCGACAATCTCAAACTCAAAACCATTATCTTTTGCATATTCTCCCAATTCATCAGGTTGCATTCCGGTAAAATCCGGAACTGTAAATGCTTGTCCATGATGTGTATAATATTTTAATGATAATATTATTAAAAATATGGTAGCTAATACCAAGCCAAATGCTAAGAGCAAATGTTTGAAAAAAGTACGGCTTTTCAGAAAATCTATTAAACTCATTGTATTGATTTATTCCTATACTATCTGTTGATATTTAATGTAAAAACTATAACTCATTTTCGTTTGAATTATTGTTTTACTTACGTTGCAAATTTACATTTTTTTATTGTTTTTATTGTTATTTTGCTGTCAAATTAGGATTATAAAATAGTTTGTAATAGTGTTTCCTAATATCTGAAATGATTTTTATCAGTGATTTATTAATAAACCGTTGCAAATTTTTGTCTGCTTGTGATTATTTTACGTGAATTCTAAAAATTGCTTTTTCTTCGTTGAACTATCAATTTTAACCTCATCCCTATGAATCGGGACTGTGGCTTTTAGAATCTTATTCACCTAAAAAATCTAATTTTCAGAACCTCTCTTTATTAGAATTTGTGTAATTTGAGTACAACAAAAATAAATCTGCGGTTTTAAGATAATTATAAAATATGATAATTGAAGATAATCAGTTTGTTAACTTGTGTGATCAATTATTATTTTCCACTTCCCATTTATTTTTCTCCAAATTAGAGAAAAATACCCTCCAATATCACCTTTCTCCCTGTTAAGATGCCAGCAACCAATTACAATAACATTTTTTCTGTTGATAAATTCAAAGTTAAGGTGGTCGAATGTAAGCTTTCCCATTGTAGCCTTATCTGGATAAGATTTCAGATAATTATCCAGTGTTTTTTTCCAGCCATAAGTAACACCATTTTTGCCAACAAACATCATAGAGTCTGATTTCCAGTAATGAAACATATAAGCAGGAATATCTCCTTGATTCCAGGAATTTTCCTGTTCATTTAACAATGATTTAATTTCTGAGAAGCACTTCTGATTTTGTCCAAAAGAAAAAATAGAGATAAGCATAAATGCTATAAAAACCAATAAACTACTGTGATTTTTCATCGGAATACTTTTTTATTATAGTTAATATTTACTCCTTGCTTTGAATAATTATTCATACTTAAATTTCTCAATATCCCTTCGTTCTCTTTTTGTAGGTCTTCCAATACCTCGGTCGCGTTTCTCGAAATTTGTTTTACGTGCAAGTTTAAGTCTTTCAATTTCTTCTGTTGGAGTTTGGTCTTCTATATAATCTACGACAAGTTTAGTCGACAAGCGTTTGTCGAGCAAATTCTTTACTAATAAAATTCTTTTTAATTGCTCAATCTGAACTTCAATAATTTCTCCAATCTTTACGTTATGAGACGCTTTAGATGGAATGCCGTTGATTTTTATTTTTCCTGCACGGCAATCTTCTGTAGCCTGATTACGGGTTTTATAAATCCGCACACACCAAAGCCATTTGTCGATTCGTACTTCCATCTAAACAATTATTTCTGACGGAAATACAAAACAATTGGCGAACCAGAAAAATCGAATAATTCACGCATCTTGTTTTCAACAAAACGTTTGTAAGGATCACGAACATACTGTGGTAAGTTACAGAAAAATACAAATGTAGGGTAAGCGGTTGGCAATTGTGTAATATATTTGATTTTAATGTATTTACCTTTATGTGCAGGTGGTGGATTTTCAGTTAATAATGGTAGGAAAATTTCATTTAACTGTGAAGTTGTGATGCGTTTGCCACGGTTTTTATATACCTGAGTAGCTGTTTCCAATACTTTAAAAATCCTTTGTTTGTTAGGTACTGAAGTGAAAATAATAGGAACATCTCTAAAAGGAGCAATTCTTTCACGTATATGTTCTTCAAACTCCTTATGTGTATTGGTTTCTTTTTCAACTAAGTCCCATTTATTTACAACAATAACAACACCTTTTTTGTTTTTCTCAGTCAAACTGAAAATATTCAGATCCTGAGCTTCCATTCCCATTGTAGCATCAATCATCAATACACAAACATCACTACTTTCAATGGTTCTGATTGATCGCATTACCGAATAAAACTCAATGTTTTCATAAACCTTGCTTTTCTTACGTAATCCTGCAGTATCAACCAGTAAAAAATCGAATCCAAAGCTATTATATCGTGTATAAACGGAATCTCGCGTAGTTCCTGCGATAGGAGTAACAATATTCCTTTCTACTCCAATAAAGGCATTAATAATAGAAGATTTACCAACATTAGGTCGTCCGATGATAGAGATTTTGGGTAATTCGGGAGCGTTATCATCTGTTACAATAACAGAGAATTCGGCAACAACATCGTCCAACAAATCACCCGTTCCCATTCCATTAATAGATGAAATGCAATATATTTCGCCCAAGCCTAAAGAGTAGAAATCATTTACATCAGCAATTCTGGCGTTATTATCAACTTTGTTGGCAACTAAAAAAACTTTTTTGTTACATCTTCGTAATAAATCAGCAACATCCTCATCCAAAGGTGTTAAGCCTTCTTTAACATCGACGAGAAAACAAATCACATCCGATTCATCTATTGCAAGGACAACTTGTTTTCGAATTTCTTCTTCAAAAATATCATCGCTATTCTGAATGTAACCACCTGTATCAATAACAGAAAATTCTTTGCCGTTCCAGTTCGATTTTCCATAATGTCTGTCGCGGGTTACACCGCTAGTTGGATCAACAATGGCATCTCTTGTTTCAGTCAGACGATTAAAAAATGTTGATTTTCCTACATTTGGACGACCAACTAAAGCTAAAATATTTCCCATCCCGGTTATTTATTTCTGTTTTTGCAAAATTACAATTTTTTTTAAGAGCATAATATACTTCAGTTCTTTTATATAATTAAAGTATAAATTGAATTATCAAAATTTTAATTTAATGATTTTAAAATTATATTTCGTATCCAAATCTTTTAAGGAAAGTATCATTATTTCTCCAGTCTTTATTCACTTTAACATGAAGTTCGAGAAAAACTTTTTTCTGTACAAATTCTTCTAAATCCAATCGGGCTTCCGTTCCTACTTTTTTCAGCGCTCCACCTTTGTGCCCAATTACAATTCCTTTTTGTGAATCTCTTTCAACAAAAATTGTTGCAGATATTTTATCGATATTGGCTTCTTCCTTATAAGAATCTACAATTACTTCGCAAGCATAAGGGATTTCTTTCTGATAATTCTCAAATATTTTTTCACGAATTATTTCTGATGCAAAAAAACGCATTGTTTTATCTGACAATTCATCTTTGGGGAAATAGGGTGGAGAATCTGGTAAACGCTCTAATATGCTGCTTATTACTTTTTCAATATTAAATTTAAGTAAAGCTGATACAGGAATAATTTCTGCATTTTCAAATTTATCTTTCCAGAATTTTATTTTAAGTTCAACTGTTTCCTGATCTGATAAATCAATTTTATTAATAATAATTATTGTAGGAATACAGGATTCTTTAACTTTATCAAGTATTTCCTGATTTTTGAAATCTTCACCAATATCTGTTACCAATAAGAAAATGTCGGCATCTTTTAGTGCTGAATGTACAAATCCCATCATCGATTCGTGTAGTTTATAATGAGGATTAACAATACCTGGAGTGTCGGAATAAACAATCTGATAATCTTCACCGTTAGCTATACCCATTATTCTATGGCGGGTAGTTTGGGCTTTTGCAGTAATAATTGAAAGTTTTTCACCAACAAAGGCATTCATTAGTGTTGATTTTCCTGCATTAGGATTTCCTAATATGTTTACAAAACCTGATTTATGCGACATTTTATAAAAAGAATTAAATACAAAAAAAGGTCAGCTTTTGGCTGACCTTAGTAGCGGGAGCCGGATTCGAACCAACGACCTTCGGGTTATGAGCCCGACGAGCTACCACTGCTCCATCCCGCAATATATCTTTAGTTTATGAACAATCTGCTCTTTTAAATTTGCGAGTGCAAAGATATATCAATATATTAAGAATACCAAATATTATTTCATTTATTTTCATTAGGTTTGTTAATAGGTTGAATGTAATAGAACTTAGCTTAATTTTTAATTAAGTTATTCTTTTTGTGAATGTTTTGACAATTAATATAAATATGCCTTAAATATGCAGATTTATATTTATTGTCCAAGAATTACACGAATTATTATGAAATAATCAAAAAATGACAAAAGTTTGCAACTATTTATTAATTAAGCAATAATAAAAATACTTGCTAATTTAAAAATTTAAGTGAAATTAAATTGCTTAAAGAAAAAAATGATTTTTATATTTCTTGAACTTTTTTTTAATTTCTATGTTAATTACTAAAATAAAATTTTAATAACAATATTTAATCTTAAAAAAATATACAATGGTATTAGTTGGAAAAAAAGCTCCTTTTTTTGAAGCAGATGCAGTTATAAATGGTGGTGAATTTATCGAAAAATTCTCATTAGAACAATATATTGGAAAAAAACATGTCGTATTTTTCTTCTATCCACTTGATTTTACATTTGTATGCCCAACTGAAATTTTAGCATTTCAGGAAAAATTAGCTGATTTTGAAAAACGTAATGTTGCAGTAGTTGGTTGTTCAATCGACTCAAAATTTTCTCATTGGTCATGGTTAAATACTGAATTAAAAAATGGTGGAATAAAAGGTGTTAAATTCCCATTGGTTTCAGATTTAAGTAAAACTATTTCTCAGAATTACGACGTTTTAGCAGGTGAATTTGATTATAACGACGAAGGAGAAAGTGTATTTGTTGGTGCACCTGTTGCATACAGAGGTTTGTTTCTGATTGATAAAGAAGGTGTTGTTCAGCATCAATTAGTTAATAATTTGCCATTAGGAAGAAGTATTGATGAAGCCATACGTATGGTTGATGCATTACAATATTTTGAAGAAAATGGCGAGGTATGTCCTGCAAACTGGCATAAAGGTGAAAAAGCGATGATAGCAACTGCAGAAGGAGTAGCTGATTATCTATCAAAGAAATAATTCATTTAGTTGAATAAAGATAAAATTAAGTCAGTTGCGACAATTGATTTAGTTTAAGTGTGATTTTCATAATTAAATTTGGTTTTCCTGCAAGTAATTAATATTACTTGCAGGTTTTTAGTATTATTAAGTTCCCTAAAGAATGCATGAGCTTAATCTTTCAAATTTCAATCTTATTACAAAGAATTCATCCTTTTTAAATTGAGATTTATTTATATAAAGCTTATATAGTTGATTAAATGTCACATAACTTAATTTAAATATAAATCCAATTGAAGCTATTGTACAGTAATACTGCATTGATTGAAAGACATTCTTTTTATTATTTTTTTTCTAGTGTTATTGTTTAAAAATTGTTCTTTTGATAAGGAAATCAGTTATAAAAGTGAAAAATGCGAATATTGATTGCTATTCATTTCTAAATTCAATTCTTTTATTTAATTTTGTATCAAATAATACATATTAAATTTGATTCAAAAAGATTTACTGTTAATAACGCCACCATTTATTCAGATTAACACTGCATATCCTGCTACTGCATGTTTAAAAGGTTTTTTGCAAAACAAAGGTTTTAAAATTGCCCAGTTCGATTTGAGCATTGCTTGTATATTGCGAATGTTTTCAGCTGATGGACTTCATTTGCTTTTTGATTTTGCAAAAAATAATAAAAAAGAATTTTCTGCCAATTCAAATATAATTATTAATCAAAGTGATTCATATATTATACATATTGATTCTGTTATGTCTTTTTTGCAAGGCAAAGATCTAACGTTTGCTTATGCTATTAATAATAATTTATTACCAAAAGCTTCCAGATTTAATATTCAACAAGATTTGGAATGGCATTTTGGAGTGGATGGAAATGTCGATAAAGCTCGTTTTTTAGCTACCCTTTTTCTGGAAGATATCGCTGATTTTGTGACAGAATGTATAGATAATCGGTTTGGATTTAGTCGCTATGCTGAACAAATATGTTTAACTGCCACTAATTTTGAAGACATTACAAATGAATTGAAGATAGAAACGCCTATAACGAAAATGATGTTGAGTTTATTGGAAGCTAACTTACAGCAACATCAACCAAAAATAGTGGCTTTTACCATTCCTTTTCCTGGAAATTTACTAATGGCTTTAAAATCGGCGGAATATATTAAAATTAATTATCCGGAAATTAAAATCATTTTGGGAGGTGGTTATATAAATACTGAATTACGTAATCTTACAGAAGTAAAATTATTCAATTTAGTTGATTTTGTTTGTTTGGATGATGGCGAACTACCATTGTTGAAATTACTCAAATATCTTTTAGAAGGAGAGAAACCATTGAAACGTACTTTTCTTTTAGAAAATAATGAAGTTGTATTTAAAAATATTTCTGCTGAAAATGATTTTTTATTTAATGATATTGGAACTCCTGATTTTGAAGGTCTGCCTTTAAATGATTATATATCAGTAACAGAAACAACAAATCCCATGCACAACTTATGGAGTAATGGCAGATGGAATAAAATGGCTCTTGCTCATGGTTGCTATTGGCATAAATGTTCATTTTGTGATACTTCACTCGATTATATAAAACGTTTTGATGCTGCTGATGCAGAAATAATATGTGATAGGATAGAAGCAATTATAAAACAAACCGGGCATAGAGGTTTTCATTTTGTAGATGAAGCAGCACCTCCAGCTTTGTTAAAAAAGCTTGCTAATGAAATAATTAAAAGAAAGATAAGTATAACCTGGTGGACTAATATACGTTTTGAAAATTCATTTAATGATGAATTATGTCAACTTATGGCCAGATCCGGTTGTATAGCTGTTTCCGGTGGTTTGGAAGTTGCTTCGGATCGTTTGTTGAAAATGATGAACAAAGGAGTTTCCATTGAGCAAGTGGCTTTAGTTACTCATTGTTTTAAAAAAACAGGAATTATGATTCATGCTTATTTAATGTATGGTTTTCCCACGGAATCGGCTCAGGAAACAATAGATTCATTGGAAATTGTAAGACAACTATTTGCAAACCGTCTCATTAAAAGTGCTTTCTGGCATCGTTTTACCATGACAATTCACAGTCCTATTGGCTTATTTCCTGAAGATTTTAATGTAATAAAAAATCCATTTCCAATCAATTCATTTGCTCAAAACGGATGTTATCATATTGATAAAATTGGATGTAAACATGAGCAATTTGAAGCAGGTTTAAATACAGCTCTTTATAACTATATCCATGATAATGGGTTTGAATTTCATTTGCAGGATTGGTTTGATTTTAACATTCCAAGCACCACAATACCAACTAATTATATTAAACGAATATTAAAACAGCAACGAAAGAAAGTATAATGTAATATCGTTAGTAATTTAAATAAATCAAAATAAACAAAATAATGAAAAACAATAAAAAATCAGTTCTACAAGAAAAAAATGAATCTATGGGTTTTTGTCTGGTTTCAAATATGATAACCATGGAAGGAAAAAAAGTAGGTTATATGTATAGGGAAGAACTTGAAGAAGATTCAGAAAACGATAGTGGCTGGAGATTTCTTGCAGGGTCTGAAGATCAGGAATATGTTGATAATGATTCCAATAGTAAAGTATATGAAATTGAAACAATTGCTGATTTTGATCCTGCCATTATTCCATATTTAAAAAGTTCGTTTGGAACAGAATTGGAAAGGCTGGAAGGTACAGATGAATTTAGAATTATTGATTAAGGATACTCATTATCTATTCTTTTTTTTACAATTCCCCAGGAATGAGTGATTAAAAAACTTTCATCCATATATTCAATTAACTGTTCAAATCGTTTCATTGGTAATGCAAATGTGAAAGTGTCTTTTTGTACAAATGGACGTGCTGATACATCAAACATTCCGATAACAGCTTTTGGCTTTGATTTCTCAATTTCCAAATATGGGTAATGTACTATAGATCCGCAACCTGAAGAAAATGGTGTAATTACTGAATTTGGTTCCACTGTGTCGAAATTGGCTAGAGTAAATAATCCTGATAAAACATCAGGTTTTGCAAAGAAAATAACAACCTCAGGATTATCATTTTCTGTGAGCTTATCCCAACGTTTAAAAACTATATTTTTGCCTTCAGCATCAGGAGTATATAGATGTTTTTGAGTTTCAAGCACAATTTCTGGTGTTTGCTTATAGCGTTCACCTTCCATTATATCAGGAATTCCACACGAAAGGAAAAATTCAAAATTAGGACGCATTCCTTTTGAGAAACCAAGATAACGTTTGCCTCCGCCACAAAGTATTGCTTCAGCATTAAAATTTAATGATTCACCATTTCTAACTTTTGCTAATTCTGCTACAATACAACTCCATCCTTTCCTTGGAATTACTTTTGTTACATCAGCAAAATCTTTTTCAGAATAGAAAAAGGTTATTGGTAATGGAGAGTTTCCAAAATATTTCTCCCATTTTTCTAAAAATTTGTTTTTTAATTGAATATCCATAATTTTTATTTTCTAAATGGTTTAAAAAGTAATCTTAATGACTGGTCGTAAGTTAGATAACTCCATACCCAATTAATGAAAATTAATATTTTGTTTTTAACACCAAAAATTGATCTTAAATGAATAAGCATCCAAACAAGCCATGCAAAAAAACCATCAAAATGAATAAAAGGCAGATCAACAACTGCTTTATTTCTGCCAATAGTAGCCATAGATCCTAAATCTTTGTATTTAAATGGTTTTGATGTATTGTTTTTAATATTATTAGCTAAGTTTTTGGCTTGTTGAATTGCAACTTGTGCAACCTGAGGATGACCACCTGGATTTTGTTCACTTGTCATGCAGGCAATATCTCCCAATGCGTAAATATTTTCATAGCCTTTAACTTTATTTATTTCATTAACTTGAATTCTATTTGATTTTGTATAATTACTGGCATTTATTCCATTTATTATATTTCCTTGAATTCCTGCTGCCCAAATAAGTGTTTTTGATTTTATTATTTTACCATTTCCTAATGAAACGATATGCCCATCATAATCTTTAACTGCAGTTGATGTTAAGACTTTTACTCCCATTTTTTCAAGAAATACTTTTGATTTTTCAGAAGATTTTTCAGACATACCTCCTAATAATTTTGGTGAGGCTTCTATCAAATAAATATTAATATGACTACAGTTGATTTCAGGATAATCTTTTGGAAAAACAAATTTTTTCATTTCAATTAATGCCCCTGAAATTTCAACACCTGTTGGCCCTCCTCCAACAACTACTATATTAAGTAATTCCTCTTTCTCTTCTGTTGATGTTGTTAAAGCATCTTCCATATTTTGCAATATATTCCATAACAATTCTATTGATTCATATACATTTTTCATTGGTTTAGCATGTTTCTGAATATTATGCAAACCAAAAAAACTTGTATCAGCACCATTTGCTAAAATCAAAAAATCATATTTCAAATTTCCAAGTGAAGTTTCAATCATATTTAACTCTGGTAAAACCTTGGTTACATTGGCAACACGTATGAAATAATCTGTATAATTTTGAAAAATTTTTCTAATAGGAAAGGCAATATCACGTGGTTCTAAGCCTGCAGTAGCAACTTGATAAAATAAGGGTTGAAATTGATGAAAATTATTCTTATCAATAATAATAACTTGATTGTTATTTTTTCTCAGATATTTAGCAAGTGTAAGTCCTGCAAATCCACAACCTACAATTATAATTCTTTTTTTCTTTGTATCCGGAATATTTATTGTTAATGGCATTTTTTTTTTTGCAAAGCTACAAAAAAAAAGAGGCTTGAATTTTCAAGCCTCTTTTTTTATTTAAAATTTAGTGTAAATCATTGAAAAATGTTCCGGATAAACTTCCCTTTACCCAATCAATTTTATAGCGATCTGGACAATTACCTCCTGTTACAGGTTGATTATTACTATCGAATCCGAAAGTTGTAGTAGCTGATTTGTTATCGGAAGGGATTTGATGAGTTTTAATACCAGATACAGGATCCCAACCACATACTTGTTTCAAAACAACTGCTTGGCTAATCTGTGTGTAAAAATTTTCATTTTTTCTGTTTAAACCCCAAGTGGCTAAATTGTTATAACCATTTGAGTTCCCAATTCCCTCAATAGTTAATACCAATGCTCCTGGATATGTTCCTGTAAAAGTTTTTTTACGGGCAATATTCCATGTTCTTATTGTTGTATCGCTAAAAGAAGCTTGTATCGAACCTA
Organism: uncultured Bacteroides sp.; assembly: GCA_964646395.1. Taxonomy (GTDB): domain Bacteria; phylum Bacteroidota; class Bacteroidia; order Bacteroidales; family JACABE01; genus JACABE01. The sequence goes on along the minus strand of CAZYEM010000004.1, from coordinate 6,455 downwards.
TAATAGTATGGGTTACTGAAGTTGTTACAGAATCTCCCAAATTCTTAATTAAGCCTCCACTTAAATTAGTCCAGGTTTTAATTCCATTCAACATAATCCATTTTTGATTAGATACTTTTGTTACTTTAAAATTAATAAATTCCATTGATACAGAAGTTCCTGCTTGCGCCCATGGTGCATTAATAATTCTTTTTAATTTAATAACTCCGGTTTTAAATTTATTTCCATTACAATTCAAACCATTAAATGTGAGGGTGTAAGTCATTGTATCTCCTGATATTAAAGAATCAAAAGTCATGTTACATGGCATGGCTGAAACTGATTTTACACCACCACCTTTTGATAAAACTTCATTAGCGTCATCTAAAGCTTCGTTTGAATAATTTTCAATTGCAACTTCGTCTTGTGCAAGTTGCTGCATGGATGATGAATCGAAATCTGTATCAATTTTATCTTTATCACATCCTGTTAATAAGTAACTTCCAAAAGTTACTGCCAAAATTAGGCTTAAAAATTTAACTGTTTTCATTTTTTTAATATTTAAAATTTATTGTTCTTTGATGAAGGAAATTAATAAAAGTTTAATTTTATCAATTTTTAAATTTAATTAAAAGAAATAATTATTATTTCCTATTAATTTTTTTATAAAAAAATCCCTCAAATAAAATCATTAGCAAATAGTTTCCCGCATATTAAGTTAGAAACAAAAATTCATTAATATGTAATTAATCTTGTTAAGTAGTTTCTTCAACTTCCAGTTTAAATCCGGTTCCATGAACATTGGTAATTGCAATATTTGGATCTTCTCTCAAGTATTTACGTAGTTTGGTAATAAAAACATCCATACTTCTACCAATGAAATAATCATCATCACCCCAAATTGTTTTTAAAGCAGTTTCTCTTTTCAAAATAACATTTTTGTTATCTGATAGTAATTTTAGTAAATCAGCTTCTTTTCTGGTTAAATTTTGTTTGGTTGTAGGAGAAACTAATGTCATATTAGAATAATCAAAAGTAAAGATACCCAATTTGAAAACTTCTTGTTTTTCAATTGCAGAAAGTTTGCTTTTAATCATACATCTTTTAAGAATAGCATCTATTCTTAAGCTAAGTTCTTCCGTACTAAATGGTTTGGTAATATAATCATCAGCGCCAACTTTAAATCCTCTGATTCTATCTTCTTTAAGAGATTTAGCCGTTAAAAAAATAATCGGCACATCCTGATTTAGTTTTCTAATGTCTTCAGCCAATGAAAATCCATCTTTTTTTGGCATCATTACATCAAGAATACATAAATCAAAGTGAGTGGATTTAAAGGTATTAAATCCATGTACGCCATCTTTGCATAATAATGTTTCGTATGTTAACATTTCAAGATAATCAACTAAAACTAAACTTAAGTTCGGATCATCTTCTACAAGCAGTATTTTGGCTTTGTATTTTTTCATATTCTAATGTATATTTATGTTATGATTAAACGGGAAAAATATTTCAAAGGTACTACCTTTTTTTAATTCACTCTTCAATTTTATTTTACCTCCATGTGCTTCAACCATCGTTTTTACATAGTAAAGACCTAAACCAAAGCCTTTTACGTCGTGTAAATTTCCTGTCGGAATTCGATATAATTTTTTAAATACATGTTTTATATTATCTGCACTAATCCCAATTCCTTTATCTTCAATTATAACAAATATTCCATTGTTATTACTTTTTGTTGATATTGAAACAATCGGATTATCAGGAGAATATTTAATGGAATTATCAATTAAATTTGAAATAATATTATATAAATGTATAGGATCTGCAAAAATGTGAAAAGGTTCAGCTTTTAAATCCATATTAATAGTTCCGTCCCTTTGTTGAACAACTAATTGAAAATTATCAACTGTATTTTCAATTATTTCATGAATATCTACATCTTTCTTAAGTAATTTAAAATCTTTTTTATCTAATACAGAAATTTGAAGAACTTGTTCAACCTGTGATTTTAAACGATTATTTTCTTCAAAAATAATATTTGCATATTGCATTATTTTTTCCTTTGATTCAATTACAGATTTTTTTGTAATCATTTCACTGGCAAGCGATATTGTTGCTATTGGAGTTTTAAATTCATGCGTCATGTTATTTACAAAGTCAGATTTAACCTCTGATATTTTTTTCTGTCGCAACAATATAATGATGGTTAATGCAAAACTAAAGATAACTACTATTAAAAATAAGGAAGAGATAATTAATAAAAAAATCATGCGATTTAATATATAATTACTTTGATTAGGAAAATATATTGCTAGAAATATTGTATCTTTCTTAAAACAGCTTGGAATAGGATATGTATGATAAGTATTTAATATTTCTTTTGAAAATGTTTGGTTTGAACATGATAGTAACTTATTGTTTTCTTTATCAATAATACCATATACATAGTCTTTATTAACCTTCATTCTATTGCAAAATTCTCCGAACATAATAGAGTCTAATCTTTCCAGATTTATTTTATGAATATTAATAAAGCTTTTTGAGCATGATTTGTAATTAGATTCACTTTTATTAAATGGACAGACGATTGAATCTTCTGAGAAGTTGTTATTTGAAATGACTGAAACAATATCCTTTAAAAAAATCTGTACTCGTTTATCAAAAATTTCTGTTCTTAATTCCAATGCATAATTAGCCCATAGAAGCTGAATTACTACTATTCCAATTAAAGAGAAACTAGAGATTACAGATATGAGTAAAGTTATTTTTTTATTCATTTTTAATTTATAAATATTATTTTATTTAAATAAAATTAGTATATTTGCAACAGTTAGTTGTGTTGAATATCTAAAGAAATTTTATATCAAAATTAAATAAAATAATTCAACAGAGAATAGGCTTAACTTTCGATTAACAAGATTAACTTTTAATTAACAGCGTTGTTTGGAAATAATATTTAATTTTGTCGCTCAATCTTAAATAATAAAAAAATGAAAAAAATAATAATCGGAATATCTCTAATAACTTTTGTTTTATTTGCTTTTTCTTTTAATGCTGATGCGAATGTTTTAAAACAGGATAAACAAAAAGTAGCAGTAGAAAAGAAAGCAACAACTAATAAAGCAGCAGAACACAAATGTTGTGCTGGTGATAAAAAAGCTGATGCAAAATGTTGTTCTGACACAAAAAAAACTGATGCTAAGAAAGCTGATGCTAAATGTGGAAGCAAATCAGATTGTTCATCTAAATGTAGCGATACAAAAAAAACTGCACCAAAACAATAAGTAAAAAACATGTTGGTCCTCGTCCTGAGGGTTACATGTACGTTTCATAATTAATTTAGTTTTGGGGAAAAGCCTCCGGCAACGGGGGCTTTTTTATTTTTTATTTTTTTATCTTTGTAGAAATTTTTTTATATGATTACAATAAAAACAAAATACATAAGTGAATTAAGAACAGAAGCTAAGCATATTTATTCTGGTAAAACATTAATTACAGATGCTCCAATTGACAACAACGGTAAAGCTGATTTTTTTTCACCAACAGATTTGTTAGCAGCAGCATTAGGAAGTTGTATGCTTACAATAATTGGAATAGCTGCACAAAGCCATAATTTTAATATCGATGGTACCAATGTCAACATTACAAAAATTATGGAATCAAATCCGAGAAGAGTAGGCGAAATTATAGTTGAGTTTATTTTCAATGAACATAATTATTCTGCAAAAGAACAGCAGATAATAAAAATAGCTGCTCAAAATTGTCCTGTTGCAAAAAGTTTACACACAGATTTAAAACAAACATTAATTTTTAATTTTTAATCAATTTATGGATTTAAGTAATTTACAGATAGGTGTTTTAGGAGATAAGGGGTTAATAGTTTCATCTGAAAATACTGCTTCAAAATATGGATCAGGTTTAATTGATGTTTTTGCTACTCCAGCTATGATAGCCTTAATGGAACAAACAGCCCAGTTAAGCATTCAACCTTTTTTACCTGAAGGGAAAATTACATTAGGAATTGAAGTTAATATAAAACATTTGAAAGCAACACCTATTGGAGTTTTAGTAAAATGCAATTCTAAATTAATTGAAATTGATGGAAAAACATTATTATTTGAAGTATTTGCTTATGATGAAACAGGATTGATTGGAAAAGGAACTCACACTCGATATATAGTTGATGCAAATAAATTTATTGAGAAATTAGTTAAAAATCATTAAAATGCAAAGTGAAAAGTTTTCAATGGTTGCAAAAACCATGACAGGATTAGAAGAAATACTTGCTAATGAGTTAAATAATATAGGTGCAACAGATATTGAATTATCAAACAGAGCTGTAACTTTTACTGGTGATAAAGAATTAATGTATAAAGCTAATTACTGGAGTAGAACTGCTTTGCATATCTTAAAGCCTATTGCAGGTTTCTATATTCGAAGAGAAGAAGACCTATACAAGAAGATATATGAAATTCAATGGGAAAACTATATGAATGCAAGTGGCACATTAGCAGTTGATTCTGTGGTTAATGCTTCTATTATGACTCATTCTCACTATGTTTCTTTAAAAACTAAAGATGCAATTGTTGACCGTTTTAGAGATTTTACAGAAAGAAGACCAAATGTTGATATTGAAAATCCTGATATTAGAGTAAATATTCATCTTTTTAAGAATTATTGCAGTGTTTCATTAGACAGTTCAGGTTATTCATTACATAAGCGAGGTTATAGAGTTAAAACCGGAGCAGCTCCTATAAGTGAAGTGTTGGCTGCTGGAATTATTCTGTTAAGTGGTTGGGACAAAAAATCTAATTTTATTGATCCCATGTGTGGTTCTGGAACTATAGTTTGCGAAGCTGCTATGATTGCAAATAATATACCCTCTGGTTATTACAGAAAAACTTTTGGTTTTGAAAAATGGAAAGATTTTGATAATGTCCTATGGGAAAAAATTAAAATGGATGCATTAAATGAACAAACTGAATTTGAATATGAAATAATTGGATCTGATATTTCTTCTGAAAGCATAGAAATTGCTTTAATAAATGCTAAGTCTGCAAAATTACATAAAGATATTACTTTTGAAATAAAATCGTTTGAAGAACAAGTTCCACCCGAAGGAGGTGGTATTATGATTACAAATCCTCCTTATGGTGAGAGAATTGTTCCAGAAGATATTATTAAACTTTATCAGGAAATTGGAAATGCACTTAAAAAAAATTATAATGATTTTAACGCATGGATAATAAGTTCTGATTTTAATGCATTGAAATTTATAGGATTAAAGCCAACCAAAAAAATAACTTTATTTAATGGTCCATTGGAATGCAAATTAGCAAAATTTGAGATTTATCAAGGGAGTAAAAAAATAGCTAAACTAAAAGAATAATTTGTGTTTAAATAAGATTTTCAATTGCTTTTGGGAAATATTCATATTCTAAAAGATGAATCTTCTGTGAAAGCGTTTCTGGATTATCATCTTTAGATATACTGCATTTTGCTTGCAAAATTATATCTCCATCATCATAGTTTTCATTTACATAGTGGATAGTAATTCCACTTTCTTTCTCATTATTTGCAATTACAGTTTCATGAACTTTCATTCCATACATACCCTTGCCACCGTATTTTGGCAATAATGCAGGATGTATATTAATAATTTTATTATTAAATTTTTTTATAATAATATTAGGAATTAGTAATAAATATCCTGCAAGAATTACCCAATCAATTTTATTTTCAATTAATAAATCTAAAAGGGAATCTCCTTTTTTTAAGTCAGAATTACTCATATATATTGATGGGATTCTCAAAAATTCAGCTCGTTTTCTTACATAGGAATCTTCTTTATTTGTTACTATAAAAGGGAATTGAATATTTTTACTGTCAGCAAAATATTCGATAATTCGTTGAGCATTACTACCACTTCCAGAGGCTAAAATTGCTATTCTTATCATATGTTTATAATTTAAAAATTCTTACATTTAAAAAATTTGAATTAACAGTGCTTTTTGTAAATAAATTATTAGTTAGTTTTATCAATTCAATATTCTTAATATTGTTTAGGTTTAATTTTTTTGTTGATAATATAATATTTTGAGATTGCAAAAAAAACACAAATTTTATTCAATTAAGTTTATATCACAAAACTTTTAATTTCCATTTTATTTATGCTTAGTAGTTAAATATAATAATTCATAAAAAATGCAGTACAAGTTGTATTTAAACATCTATTAGCATTTGAACTATCATTCTTGAAGTTTTTTAATTGGCATTCCAAAGCTTAAAATAAAAATAAATTTTAATCATATTTTTATATTTTGCAAAAATATCAAAAAAATATCATTAATAAAATAAATTTAAAACAACAGAAATAGGCTTCAATCAACTGAATGAAAAATATTTAACAATTATTGTTATTAAATTATGATAATTTTTATGTTTGTATTTCAATAAATTTTATACTTTTGCAT
>CAZYEM010000003.1:11916-44780 GCA_964646395.1 uncultured Bacteroides sp. | reverse complement strand
TATTAGAATTTATTGTAGTCCATGTGCTTCCGTTATTCAATGAATAATAAACTGAGAAATTGGAAACAGAAGGAGCTGCAACCCATTCAATACTTTTTGAAATACCTGCTTCCCAAAGTTCTCCACCATTTGGCGAAGTTATAATAATGTCATTATTCTGATTGATAGTGAAATTTGCATCACTCGAATCTTTCAAATTGGCATTGTTGTAATCCTGAACTTTAAACAAGCATATTGAAGAAGTAAGGTTAGGAATTGGATTCCATGAATAGGATGAACTACTCGAGCTGGTAATGTAATTCCATGTGTTTCCGTTGTTTGTAGAATAATACAACCCAAAACTTCCTGATGTTCCACCTGAAGTCCAGCTAACAGATTGGCTAGTACATCCTTGCAAGTTTTCATACCCATTTGGAGATGTAACACTTATAAAAGGAGGTGCAATTGTAAAAACGGAATTACTTTGGTCAAATGTATTGGGATTGGAAAGATCGGTAACTTTCACCAAACAATTGCCTGAATAGGTTGCCGGAACAGTCCAGCTGTAAGAACCTGTATTGGAAGTAGATGTTGTAATTGGTATCCAATTGTTACCATTATCTGTTGTATATTCTATTTTAACTACATTTGAATTAACATATGAACTTGACCAACTTATGGTATAGCTGTTGTTTGCATACAAAGTATTGCCTCCGTTTGGCGAATTTACTGTAATATTGGGTGTTGGTGGAGTAATGGTAAATAAAGCATTACTGATATCAACCATACAACTTGTATTTGAATAATCCTGAATTCGAACCAAACATTGAGCCGAAGGAATATTGGGAACACTCCAGTTATAAGTTTGGTTTGAAATGTATTGATTGCTAACTATATTGGTCCATGTGGATCCTGCATTGGTTGAATAGGCAATATTGTAATAATTGCTGGTACCGTTTGCAAGCCAATTGATATTTTTAGAACTGCCAGCTTGCCAACTTTCACCACCATTTGGAACAAGCAAAAGCAAAGGTGCAGTTATTGAAAAGGTATTGTCGCTCAAATCGAAATTTGAAGGTGTATTAGAATCTACAATTCTGATTTTACAGCTTGTTGAATTGATGTTAGGAACTGTCCAGCTGTAGGTTCCGTTGGTTATATACAAACTACTGGCTACTGATATCCAGCTTGCACCTCCATCGGTACTATAATCGATGTTGTAATTGTTTGAGGTTGCTGATGCAGTCCATGTAATTGATTTTTGTGTACATCCAGCCCATACTTCACCTCCGTTTGGTGAGGTAATGGTAATAGATCCGGCTTTAACTGTTAGAAATGTTAAAGCAAAAATGATTAATAAAAGAGTGATTTTCTTCATTTTATTCGTATTAATAAAATATATGCCCGAAAACAAAAAAAGAAAAGTTATTCTGAAAGATTACTTTTATCAATGGTTTTTAAATCGTTTTCCTATATTGATATTGTCAGGCTATGGCTTAGTTTTATATTTATAAAAATCAGCTATTTGCCTGTTGTAATTTACATATTGAGAATTTAAATATTTTCCTAAATTGTTTTAAGTGAGCAAATTTAAGATATTTTGTTAAATAAATATGAGTTTGAATATTATTTATTTCAACTTGCAATAATAATTATAGTTTAAACAATAATACCGAAATAGAATATGTATTAGAAAATATCAGAAATTATCAATTAAAGAAATGAATTCAAATATATAATGCAATTCGATAAAGATAAACGAAATTACTCCATAAAGCACTGAAATTAAAACAAATAGAATTTAATAAAATACCATCAATCTAATTGAAATTTCGATGAATATTTTAAAGTTTATTACAGTGTATTATAATTTATTCACTGCATAGTTATAGGCTCCCAATGCTGTAGCTTTACTAGTACCAATCTGAGAAAAGCCTATTCCCAGACGTTTCATTGAATCATAAAAATAAGATTTATTAGTTCCCGGTACTTTTAATTCTTTGGTTTCACCTTTTACAAAAAGAGCTAATTCATCTTTATCATCCAGATTAAATATACGTTGCGATAATCTTGGATAAACATCACCGGAATAAGCTATGTAATTGTTTCTCATCTCATTGAGCAATCCTGGCAGAATTAAAGTATGGGCACCGGCAATACCACCTCCAATTACAGCAATACTATCAGTAAGTGTTATAACCTGAGAAATTGCATCGCCCAAGACTTCACCCAATTGTCTGAAAGCTTCACAAGCAGCAACTTTATTTCCTTTAATCTCGCCAATCCCAATTTTATAAATATCATGAGGTTCGGGTGAATCAGAAATTTCAATATTACATAATTCTGCATAAACCCTTTTAATGGCCCGAATGCTTATCCCCTCTTCTGCATTAGTCTGTGGCTTAATCTTATTTCTCAACAACCACACTTCAGCAGCAGCAGAATTATCACCTATCAGCAACTCTCCATTAATTACAATGCCAGCACCAAAACCTGTCCCTAATGTTAACCCGACCAGATTCCTGAATCGTTTCTGGCTTCCAGCATTCTGCATTTGTTGATTTATATAAGGCAGATATCCCGCAAGTGCTTCTCCATAGGCATATAAATCACCATCATTATTAATAAAAACCGGAATATTAAATTCATTTTCCAAAATTCCACCTAAAGGCACGCCGCCTCTAAAACCCGGAAGATTATATAAGTCACCAATAATTCCATTTGGGAAATCAGCAGGTCCGGGGAAAGCAAAACTTATTGCATCCGGATATTTTTCCAACTGATGTATTACTGTCTTAAATCCTTCTTTGATAGTTGATAAGCATAAATCAAGCTGATGTCCGTTAGAGGGTAAACTAACCGGTTTAACAATTTCCTGATTATTTTTAATTGCAGAAAAAACAAAGTTTGTACCGCCTGCATCAAGCGTAAGAACAGTTTTGTGCATATTATTCATGTAAAAATGGTGGTTAATGAATATAAATTTAATAAATTAGTTGTTTTTCTTAAGATTAGTTAGAGCAATGAATAGTATGTAGGCCATGCAAGCCATTGGTACCAAAAATGCTGTAAGAATATTGGATGAATCAGCAACAAATCCAAAAATTGGAGGAATAATAGCACCTCCTACAATAGCTGTTACCATTAGCCCGGATATTTCATTGGAACGAGATGGCATATTATCAATGGTAATCGAAAATACTAATGGGAAAATATTTGCAAAGCCTAAACCGACTAATATGATTCCTGCAAAAGCTAAAGTCTGACTTCCTAAAAACATCATGATAATTCCGAACATGGAAATAATTACTGTTATAACAAGAAAAGTTTTAGGTTGAAGAAAACGTAAAATAACTCCTCCCAATAATCGTCCGATAAAAATTGGGAAAAAGAATAATCCCCAAGATATCACTAATCCTAATTCCTTTAAGTCGATACCGTATTTTTCACTAACAAGTAAAGGAACCCCAGAACTCATTGAAACTTCAGCTCCAACATATAAAAAGATAGCCAAAACCATAAATAGGATATATGGATTACCCAATAAGGACAAACAAGAATTTAAAGAAGCCGGTTTTGAATTGGGATCTTTTATTTCAACAATATTAGTTGATTTAACCCAAAGAAAAGTTAAAAAAATGAGTATCGCATAAATAGGAAATAATACAGTCCAGTCTAATCCCAAAGGTTTAGCTACAAATGCTGGAATCAAAAAACCCAATGAGGAACCAACAGCTTTAACAGTTTGTCCAAATGACAAATTACTTGAATATTTTCCTTCGGGTGATACATCACGCATTATTGGATTACCTGAAACCTGCAATATAGCTGCACCGGCACCCAAAAATAAAATCGCAACTAAAATAATATAAAATTTGCTGTTTGAGCTTGGGTCAAAGCTTATAACTGGTCCGTACATTCCATTGAAAATAGGAATTATTAAACCAACAAAAGCAATAAAAAGGCCTAAAGATAATAAATATTTCTTTCCGACTTTATCCTGAAAAATGCCCATTGCAACAGAAAGTAAGCCAAACATAATAAATCCCATTAAAGGTAATAATTGAGCCATAAAAGTTGATAGCTGAAAGGTCTCCTTAGCTAAACTAACCATTGGACCAACTACATCGCCAAAACCCATACATAAAAATGCCAGAAATATTGGCATTGCTTTCATTGTATTATTAGAATTTGTATTCATATATTCTTGATTGTTTTTAATATTGTTAAACTCAATTTAATTTTCTTATTTTGTATTTCAGTTTTCTTTACTCTACAATAATTTCATCTGCAAAAATCCAGGTTTTGCCGCCGGCACCTGGATGCCAATCGGGACAAACACCCATATTCTTTGCAACAACTTTAATAAATTGATATGAAATCATGGAAGGATAATCAATTTTATATCTTTTCACCAACATTTCAACATCTTTAGGAGATACAGGTGATGTTACAATACCAGCGGATCTATATTCAATGCCATCCTTTGAAACATAATATTCTAATTGTGGTGGAAAAAAAATCCAGGAAGGAGTACTTTGCAAAAAACCACATGAAATACTTGAGAATTGAGTTTCTTTTCCAAGATCGATAAATGCCACCAAATCATCACCTTCGAAACCTTGCCAATTACCATCTCTGAAGTTGAGAGTTCCTAAAATCCCATCTGTTAGAGAAACTTCTCCCTGTGCCGGATAGCTTTTGCTAAAGCTCGTTTTTAGTTTTGGAATTTTTCCTGTGGCTTTATTCATTTTAAATTCCCTTTCATAATAAAATCCATTTTCAGAACCTTTGGCAAGAACAGCTATATTTAATTTTAAAGAATCTGTAGCTATAATGGGTTTAGTATAAGCTATTGATTTTCTGTCGGGTTTTGTTCCATTCAACGTATAAAAAATTTCTGTTCCTTCCTGTCCCTTTTCCATTGAAATTGAAATTTCTCTTGTTTCAGTATTTGACTTTGTACTTAAAATTAACGGATCACGTTCAAAACCATAAGTTACTCCCATTAAGTTGAGAACTGCATATTGCTGCTGAACCCTTTTCCTAAAATCCTGATAATCCCTTTTTTGAGGATAAGTCCATAGCACTTCACTCATTGCTAGCATTCTTGGAAACATTCTTCCATCCACTTTTTCCTGAGGTGCACGTTCAGACCAAAGATTGCATTCGCCACCTAAAATATGTTTTTGTTCTTCTTCTTTTAATTCTTTTGGAATAGGGTCAAAGGAATATACTTTTTCAAGATTAATATTAGTAATATCATAATCAAAATAAGCATGACTGGTTGGAGAAACAATAGCATCATGACCGGAACGGGCAGCTTCAATGGCACCTTCCATTCCTCTCCACGACTGAACTGTTGCACCTTTTGTTAATCCACCTTCCAGAATTTCATCCCAACCTATTAGTTTTCTGCCATTTTCTTGTAAAAAAATATCTATTTGCCCAATAAACCAGCTTTGCAATTCATGTTCATCCTTTAAGTTGTTGTTTTTTATACGGTTCTGACATTTCGGGCATTGCTCCCATCTTGATTTTGGCGCTTCATCTCCCCCAATATGTATATATTTAGATGGAAATAATGCCATTACTTCTGATAATACATCTTTCAGGAAAGATATACTTGAATCATTACCTGCACAGTAAATATCTTTAAAAACACCCCATTGTGTTTCAACATCAATTTGCTTACCGGTACAGGATAAAAATGGATAAGAAGCAATTGCCGCTACCGAATGACCCGGTAATTCGATTTCAGGTACAACATTTACAAATCTTTCAGCTGCATAGCTTACAACTTCCCGAATATCATCCTGAGTATAAAACCCTCCATAACGACTACCATCAGCTTCGGTTCTCCATGATCCTATTTCAGTAAGCTTGGGATATTTTTTTATTTCAATACGCCAGCCTTGGTCTTCTGTCAGGTGCCAATGTAATGTATTCATTTTGTAATATGCCAGTAAATCAATATACCGTTTCACAAAATCCTTATCCATAAAATGCCTGCCACAATCGAGTAGCATACCACGCCATAGGAATTTAGGAATATCAGTTATTTCCATACACGGAATTTTTATTCCTGGTTTTGATAAACCGTTTTTCGATTCAAATTCAGCAGGGAATAACTGTCGCAAAGTTTGAATACCATAGAATAAACCTTTTGGATTTGAAGCTGTTATATTAATTCTTGATTCAGTAATATTTAATTTATATCCTTCTTCTCCCAAATTGCTTAAATCTTTATTTATTAAAAGAAATATTCCATTATATAATTTAGCTTCAGCGTTAATAACATAAATGTCAGTGATTTTTCCTTTTAAATTTAAAATTTCTTTTAAATATTCTGCAACAATTTTAACAGAAGAATCATTGGTTGAATTGTAAATTTTCAATTTATTCTCAAAAACAAAAAATCCTTTTTTAATATTAATTGAAGTGGGTTTAGGAATAATCCTTATTTGAGAATAAATACTCACAGTAAACATACTGATTAATAAAATAAGTGCTATTTTTTTCATAAAGCAAAAACTTTTTTAAATTTAAAATTTATTTGTGCTAGTATCATTCCAACAAGCATTAGCGAACAACCTAAAATACCTCTGTAAGTCATTGTTTCATTTAAGATAAGCCAACCACCAATAACAGCAAATAATGATTCTGTGCTGAGGATGATAGCTGCCAAAGATGGATGAGCATTCTTTTGGGCAACAACCTGTAATGTAAAAGCTATAGCTACTGAAAGAAAACCTCCATAAAGTATAGGTAATCCAGCTTTTAATATTCCTTCCCAAATAATTGGTTCTGCATATAATGCAAATATCAGACTTAATAAACCACAAATCATAAATTGGATAACTGCTATTACAATTGCATTTCCAAAAGGTGCAAATCTTCCAATTATCAATACATGAAATGCCCAAATAAAAGCACTTATAAAGACATAAATGTCTCCTTTTGAAAATATTAAATCCTTAGTTACACTTAGAAAATACATACCCGCCAAAGCCAGAATTGCACCAATCCATACATTTAAACGCGTTTTTTGTAAAAATATTAACCCGAAAACAGGAACCATAACTACATAAAAACCAGTAATAAATCCAGCATTTCCAGCTGTAGTGTATATCATACCAATTTGTTGCAATGATGCACCACCAAATAAAAGGAAACCAGCCCAAATACCACCTTTGATAGAATATTGCATTTGAAACTTGGAAAACTGTCTTGGTTTTTGAGCAAATGCTAAGGGAATAAGCAATAAACCTCCTAACAAAAAGCGGCAGGCATTGAATGTAAACGGACCAGTAAACTCCATGCCTGCCTTTTGCGCCACAAATGCAAAACCCCAGATTATAGCTGTTAACAGCAATAATAAATCTGAACCGGTTTTGGTTAGCGGCTTCATTGATTATGTTGATTATTTAATTATGATTTCATCCGCAAAAATCCATGCTTTACCACCAGCTCCCAAATGCCAGTCAGGACATTTTCCAATGTTGGTTGCTATTACTTTAATATATTGTGCTTTTACTCCATTCAGTTTTTTTACTAAATCCTGAATCATAACACCTTCCTTATTTAATGGTATTTCGTTTTTTATAATTCCAACAGATTTAAACTGAATTCCATCTAATGACAAAAAATACTCTATCTGAGAAGGATAAAAAATCCATGCACCCATATCCTGTAAAAAACCTATACGAAGTTCATTAATGGATTGCACTTCCTTAAGTTTAACTATAGCTTCTAAATTTACGCCTTCATAACCTTGCCAGGTTCCTGTTTTAAAGTTCTCTCCACCTCTTATCATATCTAATAAGGCCAAATCTCCTCCAGCAGCATATTGATTAGCATAAGGGTTTTTAATGGTAATGCTTCTTCCTTCAGGTATTATACTTATGGAGGAAGTCATAAGTTTACTGTCTGGAAATCCATCTCTAACAGCAATTGCATTAATTGTAGTTGTTTTATTCAGTACGATTAACTGCGAATATTTATTTGACTTCTTTGTAGGAATACTACCATCTAAAGTATAATAAATAGTTGCATTCTTATCTAAGCAACCCAATTCTATTGATTGTTCTTTAATAAAAGTACTTTTACCCTTTGAAATAAAAGGAATTGGAATAATTAAATTGTCTGATATTTCAGTTTTAGGCTCATTAATATCACCTACTCCCCATTTATCAGAAGGTTTGTTTCCCATTTCAAAAACAATTTCTCCACCATTAACTATATCATTTTGCGTAATATATGATTTCAAATAATCTTTCCCGTTAAGTTTTGCAGATTTAATATAAAATGCTTTATCTGATAAACCATTAGCTTTAACAGTAAAGGTTTTACCATTTTCAAGTTTTATAATAATCTTCTTAAACATAGGAGTTCCAATTACATAAACATCTGTTCCTGGTGTTACAGAATAAAAACCCATAGCACTCATAACCAACCAGGAAGACATTTGACCACAATCTTCATTTCCACAAAGTCCATCAGGATTATTATGATACATTTCATTTTGGATACGATGAACTAATTCCTGAGTTTTCCATGGCTTTCCTGCAAAATTATATAAATAGGCAATATGATGACTGGGTTCATTCCCATGTGCATATTGGCCGATAAGTCCGGTTATATCAGCTTGTTCGCGACCTGTTGTTTTTGAATGAGCACTGAACAATTGATCTAACTTTTCTGCAAGTTTTTCCTTTCCTCCAAGATATTGGGTAAATCCAGTTATATCCTGTGGAACATAATAACTATATTGCCATGAGTTTGCTTCGGTATAATTAAAATTTACTTCAGATGGATCGAATGGTGAAAACCAGAAATTTTGCATACGAGCACGCATAAAACCTGTTGATGGATCTAAAACGTTTTTATATGACTGAGCTCTTTCGATAAAATATTTATAATCTTCAATTTTATTTAAAGCCTTGGCCATTTGTGCAATACACCAATCATCATAAGCATATTCCAATAACTTAGAAACAGATTCTCCTTCTTCGTTAGCATAGATAATTCCATAGGTTTTATAATTTTTTAATCCCAATTTGTCTTGTTCAGCACTTGCTTTCATGGCAGAATATGCTTTTTCAACATCAAAATCACGCAATCCTTTCATATAAGCATCAACGATAACAGGGACAGCATGATATCCAATCATGCAACCAGTTTCATTTCCCGACAATTCCCAAACCGGAAGAAGACCACCTTCTTCATATTGTTTAATAAATGTTTTTATAAAGTCGGATGTTCTTTTTTGCTGAGTTAAAGTATATAAAGGATGAGTTGCTCTGTAAGTATCCCACAAAGAAAATACTGTATAATAATCAAAATCAGCCTTATGTACTTTCAAATCTCTTCCACGATATTGACCATCAACATCACTGTATAAATTTGGATTTAAAAATGCATGATACATTGATGTATAAAAAACAGTTTTCTGATCGTCGGAACCTCCTTCAATCTCAATCTTTCCTAATTCTTTATTCCATATTGAATCTGCATCATTTACTACTTTATCGAAATCCCATCCGGAAATTTCTGCTTCAAGGTTTTTCCTTGCATTTTCAATACTAACTGCTGATATACCTACTTTTACATAAATAGTTTCATCTTTTTTCGTTGAAAAGTTGAGATATGTTTTTAAGTTAATTCCTTTCGCTTCTAAAATATTATTTTTAACTGTATCGTTTATAGCTATTGTATATTTCTCAAACGATTTAGAAAATTTAGCCACAAAATAAACATGCTGGTCTGCTGCCCATGCCATAGAACGTCTGAATCCTTCAACTTCATCTTTTCCATTTATTTTAAGATAGGAATCAATAACCCTGTCTCTATGTTTTAAATCTATCAGAATATTGGATTGTGTACTTTCCGGAAAGAGATATTTATGAAAACCAACTCTTTTGGTTGAACTAAGTTCTACATTTACATTATATTTATCTAAAAATACCTGATAATAACCAGGCTTTGCTTTTTCATTTTTATGATTAAATCCGGATGCATAAGAAATATTATCCCATTTCAATTCACCAACAGTGGGCATCAAAAGGATATCGCCATAATCAGAACAACCTGTTCCACTTAGATGAGTATGTGAAAATCCGTAAATAATGCTGTCAGAATAATGATAACCTCCACAACCATCCCAGCCATCCAAACGGGTATCGGGGCTCAACTGAACCATTCCAAATGGCAGAGAAGTTCCTGGATATGTATGTCCATGACCTCCTGTACCAATAAATGGATTAACAAAATCGGTAATCTTTTCCTTATTCGATTTTTTACAAGAAATTAGTGCTATTGATAAAATCAATATTAAATAAAAGGATTTTTTTAAATTCATGCCTTTTTAGTTTTTAATTGTTTACATGACTCTCTTAAAATAAAATGAGACGGTATTACAACCTGATCTTTTTTGCGTGCAGAACCTTTACAATTTATTTCATCTATTAAAATTTTTACAGCGTTAAAACTAATTACATCTAATGGTTGAGAAATAGCAGAAATAGAAGGAGTTAACAATTCGAAAATTGGCAAATCATCAAAAGTAATAACAGATATTTCGTCGGGAATCCGGATTTTAAATTTTTTAAGTGCTTTTATTATTGCTAATGCAATATTTTGATTTACTGCCAAAATAGCAGTAATTCTTTTTTCATATTTTAATAGTCTTTCAATTGAAGCTTCCACACTTTGTTCAATGTTTTCAAAGGGAATCAAACAATGCAAATAATGATCAGTATTGATATCTGCTTTTTTAATTGCATCAAAATAGCCTTTATTTCTATCTTTAACTGAAGTTAGATGTGATGGTGATATTGAGAGCATTGCTATATTTTGATGACCCGAATCAATAAGATATTTAACAGCTTTGTAAGAACTTTTATAATTATCAATAATTACAAAATTAGTATCTGGTATTTCAGGAAAATACCTATCAACCAATACAAACGGATAATTCTCTTGCTTTAAAACAACAATTTCACTGTTATCAACCAAGGTTGAAGATATTATTAAACCATCAACCTGTTTTTCTTTAAGCATTCGTATTAAAGATGACTCTTTAGCATCTTTTTCATCTGAACTACATATTATTAGATTATAACCATATTTATTGCATTCATCTTCAATGTTTCTTGCCATTTTTGCATAAAAAGCATTAGATATATCAGCAACAATTAAACCAATTGTATTTGATTTTCCTAATCGCAGACTTCTAGCCATTTGATTTGGCTTATAATCCAATTCTCTGGTAAGTGCAATTACCTTCTCCTGTGTTTCCTTTTTTATTCCGTTTTTGTCTCCATAGCCATTCAATACCATAGAAACCAACGTCTTGGAAACCCCCATCTTATTTGCAATGTCTTCTAACCTTACTTTTTTCATAAACTAAAGATTTTATATATTCTATCAAATTCTATCAAAGATTTTACAAAGATACAATATTCCTAAATCGGTTTAGCAATTTAATAGAAATTTATTTTTATTTTTGTGTAAAAATAATAAAAAAAAGTGAATCTGAAATTAATTATGAAATCTTTTTATACTATATAACTGTTTATTATCAGATATTTTATATTTTTTAATAAAAAGAAAATTCAATTAAAAAAAATACATATTTCATAATTTTATTTTTAAATTAATTAATGAGGTTAGTAATTTTTTAGTAAAATTATTGGCTGTCATAAATCCTTAATAAATTTTCCCCATTTAATAGGCAAAAAAAAGACGCTTAAAGCGTCTTTTTTTACTTTTCTATTAGAAGAAGAAGAGTCGGTTATCTTCTATCTTTGCTTTATCCTGAATTACTTTGTTAACATCATTTGTAACCCTTTGTTGATACATACTCTGCAATTGCATTATTGTCATAGTATAATCCTTTGCATCAGGAGCTTTATTTATCTGATCCACATTAATCAAATATACACCACTATAACCTTTTATAGGTTTTGATAAAACATTTTGTTTTAAAGAAAATGTAGTTCCTATTACTTCTGGCTCATAACCTCTTCTTCCAACATTATAAGCTGCAAAATTTAATTGATCAACTGTATCTACCTGAACATTGAATTTGGTTGCCAACTGATATAAGTCTTTTGTTTGAGCTAAAGCTGTTTTAATTTTTTCCTGTAACAATACTGCCTTCTTATCGCGTTTTACAACCATCTCTAAACGTGGTTTGATTTGTTCCAAAGATGCAATCCCCTTTTCACGAACTTCTTTTAAAACAGCAACTATAAATTTGTTTTCAAATTCAAAAACCTGTTTCGAAACATCATTCTTTTTTGTTTCTTCATTGAAAGCCCATCTTATTAATTCCCTTGCATTTTCAACACCAGGGATATTATCTGACATAGGCTGAATGTATTCAGCTGTTCTTTTATTTAATCCTTCTTTTTTAATTGTTTTTTCAAACAAATCTATGCTGTTATTTTCACTTGCAAATTTATTAGCTTGTGCAAAAACATTTTTATAGGTTTGGTTTGATGGCTCAATATCTCTGGTAATCATAGCAACTCTAACTTTTCTTAATGGAGTTGTTTTTCCTGTAATGTTAATAATATGAAACCCTAATTGAGATTCTACTAAGGAAACTTCACCAATCTTACCATTTAATACTGCGTCATTAATCTGAGGCATAATAGTTTGATCTGCAAACCATTTCATATCACCTTTATCTTCTTTGGCAGAAGGATAATCAGATGAAGAAACTGCAATTTCAGCAAATCTGGTAACATCTTTTTGTATAATAACTTTTAGACTATCAGCAATTTTCTTTGCTTCATCTTTAGTTCTTTTTACAGCTTCACCAGCACCATAAGCTCCTTGAAAAGTAATAAGAATCTGACTGGCTTTCATTGAATCCGGACGTAACTGAACATCAATTAATTTTGCCATTTTAAAAGAGCCATTATCAATGAAAGGAGGTATAATCGAACCAATTGCTAAATTAAACATTGCTGAATCGATAGAATAAGGTAATTTACCTCTTTTGATAAATGAACTGTCATATTTTGTATCAGAAACGGAATTTACAAATTCAGGAATATTTTCAGCTGCTTGAAAATCGATAAAAAGCTGATTAACCTGTTTTGTAATATTATCAACATCCTCTTTTGATGGAAGAACTTCAAACATCACATAATCAATATCTCTTGAGGCTTCCTGGTCAAATTCCTGTTTATGCTCATCATAGTAGGCCTGATAATCCTTATCATTTAAAACTACTGCACTATCAGAAATTGAATTGTAATCAATTGCAAGCAATCTACATTTAACAAAATCATTTTGAGCTTGATATGCTTTTTTAGCAAATGCTTTAGGAAGATAATAACTTTTTGTTATTAAATTATTGTACTTGGTTCTAATCCTATCGGTTTTAATATATTCTTCAATTGATTTCCACTGCTTTTGTTCTTCAGGCTTAAGTTGGTCAAAATTATCTATAATAGAAACAACTCTTTGTTTATCAACCTGTCCTGTGTTTTTATCTGAGAAGTTTTGTAAAATAAATTGATGTAAAAATTTTCCATAGAACATATCATTCATTTCGTCTGATGAAACTTCAATTGAAAGCTCTTCGTATTCATTATTCATTAATACATCATTAACAATCTGATTCCATACACCTTGACGAATTTGATACGTTTCTTGTGATGAAAGGTTTTCTTTTTGTTGTTGAGTTTTAATTTGTTCTTCCTGTTCTTTAACCCGCTTTTCAAATTCGGTATAGGTTATATTTTCACCATTAACAACGCCTAACTCCTTGTTTCTTAAACCACTGCTTCCTTTAAAAGCATCTTGTAAAACAAATCCAGCAATAGCGATACCAATTAAAATAATTAGTAAACCTGATCTTTTTCTTATTTTTCCTATAATTGCCATAGTATTTTTTTTAAAAATAGTTCGCAAACTTACGATTTTTTTTTAAAATATAAGTTATAATTAACTGTTTTTTTTATAAATTTATTATTTTTTTTAAATTGAAACTATACATTATCAATTAATTCCTAATAGAAATTGATGTATAATAATAGTTAAAAAAGAATATTTTGTAACTAAAAGGATAAAATCTATTCTGTTTTATCAATATTAATGGTTCCTCTTGGACGTCTAAGTGTATAATTATTGAAACTTTCATCTGCATCAAAACCTTCACCATATAAAATACCATCTTTATTTACCTTTTTTACAAAAACATTAGAAGATATTTTTTTTATATTTTGATCCCAGTTTAAGCTTTCAGTATATATAGTATCACCTTTAGCAATATCTATAATGACTACATTATTTTTAATTTCCATTAAACCTTTATCTTCATAATTTATAGCATAATTAGCTGATAATTTTGATTTTACATTCTTATTTTCATCATAAAAAATCACTTTTAAGCCTTTAGGAAATTTTGAATATGATTGTTCACTTTGGTATCTGTCAAGCTGAGGACTTGTCATATATAATTGAATCAATCCAGAATCACTTCTAAGCATTGTAATATTTCTTGCTGACTCAATTGGCAAATTATTTATATTTTTAAAAGAATTTATCTTATCAATATCGTTAGTACATGAAATAAAATTAATAAAATACAAAAACACTAAGACCTTTGAAAACAAAAGCCTTAGTGTTAATAAATAATTCCTTATTATACGATTATAATTTAACAATATATTAGTTATCTAACAGTTGTAGTTTCGTTTATCCAGCAGCCTACTTTGTAGGAATCTCCTTTTTTTAATCCATAGAAGAAAATATTTTCATCACTTGGAAAAGCTCTTGAATAAGAAGAAATTCTACTATTGGCTATTTCAACAATTTTGGGATTTGTATCTATTCGTTTTGCTTGATTGTATTTATCAACAGCAGCCCAATAGGCAACCTTTGTTGTTAGTTCATTATCACCACAGGATTTTGCACTTTGAGCATATAAATCTCCAATAATGATATATGGCATTCCATCACCAGGTTTAGCTTCCACAGCTTTAAGTGCATAAGTTCTGGCAGTTGAAAACTGATTCAGATTTCCATAAATATCGGCCAACAATAGATAAATCCTTGCTTTGTCATTATTTTCGGTCATTTTATCAACTGCATCAGTTAAATATTCAGCTGCTTTTGAATATTGTTTCTTTTCATAAGACATTTTACCCATTAAATAAGCAGTTTCGGGAGTAGGTTCAAGTTTATAAAGATTTTCTGTTGCTTTAAAAAACAACTGATCGTCAGTACATTTTTTCTTATCTAAAATTTTTGTAATTTTCTTTAAGAGTACAATGTCATTTGGATTTTGTTTGAATTTTTTACTGTAAATGCTAATTAACTCTTCACATGATGTATAAGGTTCAATTATCTTTTCAATATTTTGCAATACTTTATCGTATTCATCCTTATTTTTCACATCATTTGCCATGTTCTTTTCAATAAGGTCACTTGTTAAATCATAATTGTCGAGTATAAGCGAAGAGTCAGCTTTTCCAGTTTTCACATACTCAATAGTTGATATGCAAAAGTTGTACATTACAATTGGCTCAGAAAAATTTCCACTTATCTCAATTGCTTTTTTAAATAAATTATAGATCTGTTCCTTTTCTTTAGGTCTGTAAGTCATTAAATCAAGTCCTTTTTTGCCAAGATTCAAACCTTCCTTTCCATAAAATTCGGTTCTTTTATCCCAAATCATTAGGATAGTATCAACTAATTTATCTTTTATTTTTGCATCTTTTTCATGTTCAATTGCATATTTAATTATATTTACTCCACGAATAAATGTATTTTCACTTGCAATTGGACATTTTATAAAAACTTCACGCCAAGGTCTTAATGCATCCTTATAATTTTGTTGTTTGTAAAATTCACTGTATAGTGAAATATTAGTAATACATTCAACACTATCTTCCGGGGTTTTACCATACTTTTGAGCTGAAGCCGACAAGCTGATTATCATTATACCTGCCAATGCTAAAAATTTAATAGTCTTCATCACTTTGTTGTTTTTTATCGTTTTTAATCAAATTTTCTTTTATAAAACCAGAAATCGTAAGCTGAGAAACCAATTGTAATTTTTGTAAAATTTTCACTTATCAATCCATTATTTGTTGTTCCTCGTTTTCCCATTTCTAAACCCAAGTTTATTGTTGACTTACTTTTTCTTAATGGTAATCCTACTCCAAAACTTATGCCAAACTCTTTTATCTGTTCTCCATCAAGTTTTAAATAAGTTGGAGAATATCTAAACCCAGCTTTGTAAGTTATTCTTTTTAAATAATTTGAAGAAGAAATATTAGGTTTTATCATTCCTCCTATTGAAATCCGTATGCTATTGCTTAAAGAATCCTTTACATTATTATAAGTATAACTTTCCCAGTTCTGCCAATTAAAATCAGCACCAATCAACCATTTATTTCTTTTTTCAAAAGAAAGTCCGATACCAAAGCTTAATGGCAAATGAATATCACTTTTAATATCAGATTCTTTTGCTATTTGAGAAGTATCATGTATATATTCATACCCTGAACTTGTTTCAGAAAAACTATAGGCTAAATAATCCTCTTTAACGCTGGAATTCATAGCATTACTAAAAACAATTCCAGATCCAAAAATATAATCGTTCTTTAAATTTTTAAAATATTGCAATCCAAAATTAAAATTAAAATTTCCATACGTAATAGAATTTTTCACTTTTACATCAAAAACATAAGCTGAATCAATAGGATGAATTGAACGGATTTTATCAACAGTACCAAACAAATAAGAAACATTTACTCCAAACGATAAATTTGAATTTATTTTAATAGCCTGACCTATAAAAAATTGATTTATCCCACCTTGTCCTTCATATTTAAAATCAACATTACCAAAATCAGGTACAACCTGATGGTCAGTAATTTTGTATCCAACACTGCTATATGGTAATAAACCAAAACTTGCTTTCCACCATGAATTTATTGGAAAACCAAAAGTAAGATAAGATAGTGAAGTGTAATTTGATTTTTGGCTCAATGTGCTGGTTTCTAAAGTAGTGAAATTACTTAACATTCCTCCTTCAAAAATAAAAGAAAGTGAATCAAATTTGGTATAAGATGCTGGATTAAGAAAATTTACAGAGGTTGAACTCCCTATTGCATATCCAATACCACCCATTGCAACATACTGACTGTTACTATATGGTTGTAAATCACCTAACCCAAATCTTGAGTAAGGAGAATGTATTCTGTTTTGAGCGTTTAAAGAATTAATTGTCGAAATAATTGTCAATAATATAATTATCAGCAATTTGAATTTATTTTTTAGCATTAAAATCAAGTATTATATTTAATCCAAACATTACAATATTTGGATATGCAAAGATGCTATTTTTAATTTTCTTGTCAAAATATTTCATGTCTCCACCACTTAAAATAATTAATAAATCGGTATTTTTTTCTTTATATTTACTTATAATACCTTCTATTTCAGACAATGTACCATTTAGTACACCTGAAAAAATTGATTCCTCAGTAGTTGTACCTATTAATGGATTTTGACTTTTAATTTTTGTTATTAACGGTAATTTTTCAGTAAAAGTATGTAATGCTTTAAACCGCATAAATAAACCGGGAGATATTGCACCTCCATAATAATTAGAATTATTATCTACAAAATCATAAGTAATACATGTTCCTGCATTTATAATCAGAACACTTTTATTCAATGAAATTGAATTTGCAGCCACAACTGCTGATAATCTATCTTTACCTAAGGTATCTGGAGTTTTATACAAATTATTTATAGGAATTAGAGTGTTTTCTGAAAATTCAATAAAAATAAATTTTTTTTCAAGAAATTTATTTATTTCAAGAGGATAATTTATTACAGATGAAATAATTGCAGACTTAATTGGATAATTAGAAATGAAATCTTTAATTCCTTTTAATGAAATCTTCTTAAAACTTTTAAAAGCAATTATTTGATTTTCATCAAAAACAGCTATTTTTTGTAACGTATTTCCAAAATCCAATATTAACTTCATTCGTATTTAATTAGCTGATTTAATAAAAAAGATTAATTAAGATGAAACATCAGCAATTCAAATCAATAAATTTTACTTTTATTATTTTCCTGTCTTCTCGTTATCATAGTTTACTACTTGTGCCAGATTTCCTTTTTCATCATAAAATTTCCAATTTCCAATTTCTTTACCGTCTTTATAATTGCCTTCATACCTTTTATTACCATTCTCATACCAAACATTTCTGATACTATCATTAATGCCTTTTTTAAAATATCCTTCACTCCATTTATTTCCATTTTCATACCAATAGTTCCAGTTTCCTTCACGTTTTCCATTTATTGAAGTTCCCTGCATCTGGATTTTATAGGATGGATAAAAATATATTTCTTCAGATGTACTATCATTAGATTTTTGATAAATAGCATGATATGGAGATCCATTCGGATATATTTCACTTACAGTAAGCTGAAATTTATTATCAAGATATGGTGTTTCATCAGGTTTAAAGAGTATCCATTTTTGTGCTGATATAGAAGAAGCTACGTCTGTACTCGCAAATAATTTGCCATTTTCATACCAATATTCCCATTTCCCACTTCTAATACCATTCTTAAACTCACCTTTGTAACTTTCGTTATGGTTTTGGTAATAACCAATTTCACGTATTTTTATTTTAACATCATTCTTATTTATAAAATAAGAAACTGTTTTTGGAGATCCATCGGGATATTTCTCTGTAACTTCTTTAATTTCTCTTGTACATGAAGAAATTATAAAAAAAATAAAAATCAAGTAAATAAATTTTTTCATTGAATTATTCTTTAATATTTGCAAAATATTTAAAATGAAATGCTAAAAAATTATTATAATTTTGAAATTGTTTCGATTATGGAAGTTACATCAAACTTGCATTCTGATTGAAGTTCAGAAATTGTGCCTTGCTCAATAAATCTATCAGGAACTCCCAACCTGATTATTTTATTATGATATTGATGTTCTGATGCAAACTCGACAATCTGACTTCCCAAACCACCTGTGATGACACCATCTTCCAACGTAATGATATTTTGATATTTAATAAAAATTTGATGTAATAAAACTGTATCTATTGGTTTTAAAAATCTGATATCGCAAACACCAATATTTATATTTCTTTCAGCTAATACCTCAGCAGCTTTCAATGCTGAGTTTCCAATATGTCCCAAAGCAATAATTATCGTTTGATTACCATCTTTAAGTATTCTACCTTTTCCTATTGCTAGTTCTTCAAAAGGTGTTTTCCAATCTGGCATAGTACCACGGCCTCGAGGATATCTAATTACAAATGAACCAATATCTTGTATTTGTGCAGTAAACATCATATTTCTTAATTCCTGCTCATTCAATGGTGAGCATATTGTTAAATTAGGAATACATCTGAAGTACGCTAAATCAAATACACCATGATGAGTAGCTCCATCTTCACCAACCAAACCACCTCTGTCCAAACAAAAAATTACTTTTAATTTTTGCAATGCAACGTCATGAATAACCTGATCAAATGCACGTTGCATAAAAGATGAATATATGTTACAAAATGGAATCATACCTTGAGCAGCCATCCCAGCCGAAAATGTAACTGCATGCTGTTCTGCAATTCCAACATCAAAGGCACGTTCAGGCATTTTCTCCATCATTAGATTCAATGAACAACCAGATGGCATTGCCGGAGTAACTCCTATTATTTTATTATTTTGTTCAGCTAACTCAATAATTGTTCTTCCAAAAACTGTTTGATACTTTGGAGCTAACTTTTGATTACATTCTGCTTTGAAAATTTCTCCTGTCTTACGGTCGAAAGTACCAGGAGCATGATATTTTGTTGGATCCTGCTCTGCTTTTTCAAGTCCTTTTCCTTTCTTAGTAATAATATGTAATATTTTAGGACCAGGAATATTCTTCAAGTCTTTAAGTATTCTCGCTAATTTAATTACATCGTGACCATCAACGGGTCCGAAATATCTGAAATTCAGAGATTCAAACAAATTACTTTTCTTTAACAGAGTAGTTTTTAGCGCACTACCTAATTGACGAACAACTTCACGTGAGTTTTTACCATAAGGACTTCCACCCCCCATGAAATGCCAGACTTTATCCTTAAAACGGTTATACGATTTTGAAATTGTAATTTTTGTAAGATATTCACTTAAAGCACCTACATTTTTATCAATTGCAATACCATTATCATTTAATATTACTAATAAATTACTTTTAGCAACACCCGCATGATTTAATGCTTCAAAAGCCATTCCAGCGGTCATGGACCCATCACCGATTATTGCAACATGTTGTCTGTCTATTTCATTTTTTAAAGCTGAGGCAACAGCCATTCCTAAGGCAGCTGATATTGAAGTGGAAGAATGACCTACTCCAAAGGCATCATATTCACTTTCACTCATTTTAGGAAAGCCACTAATTCCTTTATACATTCTATTTGTATAGAAAATATTTTTTCTGCCAGTAAGTATTTTGTGAGGATATGCCTGATGACCAACATCCCAGATTAGTTTATCATAAGGAGTATTAAAAATATAGTGCAAAGCTACTGTTAATTCAACAGTACCCAAACTAGCACTTAAATGCCCGGGGTTGTAAGAAATAACATCAATAATAAACCTTCTTAGTTCATCACTAAGTTGAGGTAATTGATATTCATCTAATTTTTTTAAATCAGATGGATAATCTATTGAAGACAATAGTTTTCCAGGTTCTACAACCATTTATTTTGTTTTAAAATAAGTTTGCAAAATTAGTCTAAAATTTTTAAAATTAACGATAACAATATTCTATTATTGTTACTGACTTAAAAGGTAAAGTATTTTTTATCAATAAAAATAGCTGACACTTATGTATCAGCTATTTTTAATCAGAAAATAAATTATTGGGCTAATTTTACAGCCAAGTCAACAATACGGCTAGAATAACCAAATTCATTATCATACCAGGAAACAACCTTAACAAAATTGCCACCCATAACTTGTGTTAACTGAGCATCAAAAATTGATGAATGCTTGTTACCGATAATATCAACACTAACAATTGAATCAGTGCAATATTCTAATATTCCTTTCATAGAACCTTCAGAAGCAGCTTTCATAGCAGCATTAATTTCTTCTTTGGTAACGTTTCTTGCTAATTCAACAGTTAAATCCACAACTGATCCATCAGGTGTTGGAACCCGCATGGCAAAACCATCTAATTTACCATCCAATTCTGGAATAACAATACCAACTGCCTTTGCAGCACCTGTTTTTGTTGGTATTATTGATAAACCAGCAGCTCTTGCTCTTCTTAAATCGCTATGTGGTGAATCAAGAATAATTTGATCATTCGTATATGAATGTATCGTATTCATTAAACCACGAACTATTCCAAAATTATCATTCAATACTTTAGCAATTGGTGCTAAGCAATTTGTAGTACAAGAAGCATTTGATATAAATTGCATTTCAGGTTTTAATACCGAATCATTTACACCTAAAACAACAGTAGCATCCACATCGTTTTTATTATCAGCTGGCACTGTTAGTATTACTTTTTTTGCTCCTGCTGTAATATGTTTACCCATTTTTTCCTTATTACGAAAAACACCGGTTGATTCTATAACAACATCTACTCCAAGTTCTTTCCATGGCAAATTTGCAGGATCTCTTTCTGCATAAATCTTAATACGATTTCCATTTACTACAAGAAAATCTCCATCTACTTGTACTTCACCAGGAAATTTTCCATGAATTGAGTCATATTTTAAAAGATGACCTAAGGTTTTTGCATCTGTCAAATCATTTAATGCAACTACTTCTATATTTTCCTTTTGTATTAATCCTCTAAAGGTAATTCTTCCAATTCTACCAAAACCATTGATAGCTACCTTGATTTTAGCCATAACTATTATATTTAAATTATTAATTAACGCTAAAGCTTATATTTAAGCAATATTATTTCAGGCTTCAAAATTAGATAATTTATTTGAAATTTAATTCAAATTTGTACAATATTTTATAATTTACAAAAAAAAGAGATAATACTTAAAGTATTATCTCTTTTTATAACTATTCATTATTAATTATCTGATCAATGTAACCGAACCGGGTTTTGTATGTCGTATTCCCATAACATCCTTTTGAATAACAACATAATTGTAAATTCCATCGGGGAGTTCCTTTTCATTCAACTTACCGTTCCATCCCTCATTCATATCTTTTGACGTATAAACAAGTTTCCCCCAACGATCATAAATATAAATTTCAAATTCCTGAGTTCCCATTCCATATACTTTGAAAACATCATTTTTCCCATCTCCATTTGGCGTAAACGAATTAGGAACATAATAAGTACCATCAGGTCTGACTATTACCCATTCTTGAGTAGAATCAATACAACCATGAACATTTGAAACAATCAGAGTTACTAAATATCTGCCCGTATCCTGATTGCTGTAAGTATGGTAAAAGTTATCCTGAATAGCAGTAGTTCCATCACCTAAATCCCAAAACCAGGTAGTTGAAGTTGAATTACCATCAAAAAGATGAACAATTGGGCTGAATATTGAAACTGGATTTGGACTTGCAAAAATATGAGGTGTAGGTAAAGGACTTGTATTAACTGCAACAGTAGTTGAATTAACACAAGTATTAGAATCTTTTCCTGTAACAGTGTAAATTGTTGTAGAATTCGGAGTTACTAAAGGATTATCTAATGCTTGTTGACCGTTTAAAGAATTATCAACAGGATTTGATAACCACTGGTAAGTTTGAGCACCTGTTACTAATAATTGAGATGACTCACCAGGACAAATCGTAGCAGGATTGGATGTTGCAACTATAATTGGTAAAGGATTTACAAAAACAGTTACTGTATCTGAATCCGAAAAAACATCAGTTACAGTAACAATATATGATGTTGTAATTGTAGGACTTACATTAATAACTGCAGTAGGATCTCCTGTATTCCATAAGAAGAATGGACCTCCCGAAGCTGTTAATTGAGCGGTACC
This sequence comes from uncultured Bacteroides sp., assembly GCA_964646395.1. Taxonomy (GTDB): domain Bacteria; phylum Bacteroidota; class Bacteroidia; order Bacteroidales; family JACABE01; genus JACABE01. The sequence continues at coordinate 21,759 of CAZYEM010000003.1, read as the reverse complement.
ACCAATACAAATTGTAGTATCTGGACCGGCATCTGCAAAAGTGCAATTAATTTCAACATAAACTGAATCATTTACAATATTCTGGCAAACATCTTTTACTGATATATAATACATGGTTGTTCCTGTTGGTGTTGCGATTACATTTGCTGTTGCCGGAAGTGCATTACTCCAAGTATATTGATAAGGTGGTATACCATTTTGAGCAATTACTTTTATCGGAACACTTCCGCCACAAACGACAGTATCTCCATACGCAATTGCATTTAACTGAATATAGTCCTGTATATTTATGTTTATTGTATCATATCCACATGCAGAAGTTTGAATTATTAATTTAATGGTTTCAATACCTTCACTTATACCATCAAGATTTGGGGAAATAATTAAAGTTGTACTATCTGTACCGGCAGGAATAATAACCATACTGGGCAAATTAGGGTAATCTATTCCATTTGTAGCAGTACCACCAATTGAAATAATTGGAATCTGATAATTATAAGCAGTAATATAAGGTAATTTAAATCCAATAATAGCGTTATTACATCCTTCAATAGCATTGCTTGCTACTCCAGGTTGTGAATAAATTGTATTAACAGTAACACCTTGACTGGTAAAACTATTGGCTTCCAAAAATACACCCGAATCATAAGCAGAATCCCCTGCATCTGAAACAGCAATTTTTATATGATACTGTGTACATGGGATAACTAAAATCCATGCAGTTAATACTGTTGTAAATCCATCATACTGAATAGTAGCTCCACCAGTATTTGATACATAATATTGAGTATTAACATTTTGATTTACATTATCAATTGTTACAGGTAAAATTGTATTGGGAATTAAAGCAATATTTTTATTGTTATAGGAAGCTCCGTAAGGATTAAGCCCGGAAACAAAAAAGCCAAAAACATCATTAAAACTCGATGCAACGAACTCAGGATACTCCTCAGATCCAAAAACATATCTAAATCTTAGTGTATCAGCTAAAGGTACAAAATCAAATTCCAGAACAGCAGCATCGTTAATTGTATAACCTGGAATTAATGACTGAAGCTGAGGATCGCTTATATTTGTTGTTCCTGTAGGTATAGTAGTACTAGGAGAACCATTTGGGCCCACTGCACCAGTAACACCACCAGATGCAATTATCAATCCGCTGGTTATACCTAAATTTGTGGCTGTTGTTCCTGTTGTAAAAGAACCCATCATACTGCCAGCTAATGCTGCTGTTGAACCATTAAATTTTACATTGCTAACAGTTACTCCTGTCCCAACCAATACATTTTGAACTAACTGTTGAGGAGTTGTACCTGCACCAGAGGTAACAATTAGTTGAGCATTAGAAACAAAACTAATTGATAACGAAAGTATTAATAAAATAAATTTTTTTGTAAACATATTTTAGAATAGTATTTATAATACAAATATACAATTTTTATTTTTATAGACATTTTTTTTGTAAAATAAGTTGCCTTAAATATTAAGACAAAATAAACAATTTACAATTTGAGATTTCTAAAAATTACTTTTTATTTTGAGATTTTAATTATAAAACACTCAAATATCAGCATAATGAGTTTGTAAGATTTAGATCAGCAAAAAAATAATTTCCGAAACTCCTTTTTAGCTATATTTAATGTGAATAAAAATCAATCATCCTTTGAACAGCTCTTTTACAAACAGGACAATAAGCGTTGTATTTTATTGATTTCATAGTACAATCAGGGTACGGACGATATAATCCTTTGCTCATATATCCTGCACCCTCGTAAACACCAATTGAATTATTTTTACTATCTGCGGAAGGTGTTGGAATAACGGCGTTTTTATCTAATAAATCTAACCATTTTCCTTTAAAATCAACCAAAGTAGTAATGTTTGGTTCCCATGGTTCAACATCCAAAGGATAGAAATCCTCAACACTAACATCGGATGTATAATACTCATCACCTAATCCTGCAAATGCGTGTCCAAACTCATGTTGTATCAGAAAGTTGGTTGTTGAATTTCCTGCAGCAGCAGTGCTGTAAAAATTAAAAATTCCTCCTCCTCCATATTTGGTTGTATTACACATAATAATTATCTGATCATAAGCTACATTAGCCAAGGCGTTATGTAATGATTTATTATCTAAAGTCATTAAATAACGATCTGAATTAATTGTGTTAAAGCTTGAATTTACTGCTGTTTTTAAAATTAATGAGTCTCTGGGATCAGTTATACCGGATTGTTCAGATATTGCAGCTACTCCCCAAATATTTATTTTAGCAGCATTCTCGTTAAATGGATATGCATTAAGTAAGTAATCATTAAATCTTTCAAAATCCTTATTCATTTTTTCAATGTCTGCAACTGAATAACCATCTGCAATTATGGCAATATCAAGTTTATCTTCCGCTTCTCCGGCAAAATGCAATGGAATAATTGCAAAATTATTCTTTATAGGTTTTGCAACAAAATCTATCTTAGGGTCAATAATTTGCGATTCAACATTATGCCATTTATTAATGGAATCCCTGCTTTGAAAACAAACTTTGATAACGTTTTTGGGAAAAGGAATAAGCATAGTCTCAGAAAAATTTCCACAGCTTCCTTTGCCTTCTGAAGTAGTTCGCCATTCGGCAAAAAGACTTGAGTATGATCTTGAATAAATTAATCTACCTGATAAGGTATCATAAACCATAATTTTGAATTTCCCAAAATTAAAGGTATCTATTAAATTAATTTTAGAACCTGCCCATGTGTTTTTTTCAATTAATTCATCAAATCTATAGTATTCATGCTCGTAATTGCCTGAATGAAAATAATCTAATCTTAATGTTTTGTTTTCAAAATAATTTTCAAATTGCGAAAATCCATTAAATGAAATAAAAATTGATATAAATAAAAAGAATGTTCTGACCATTATTAGTGATTTTTTATTGCGAAAATAGCTTAAATTTTTGTAAAAACGTATTTTGTATTCAAATTATTTTTAATTTTGTACTGCAAATTTAAATGAATGTTCAAGATTTATTTTATCAGTCATCCTAAAAGAATTCTTCTTTTAAATATAAAGAACAGAGATAGTTTTGTTCTGTAAATCCCTTCATTTTTTATTTTAATTAATTTATTTACAAACAAAAAACTATTCAAAAATGAAATTACCATTTGCAGAATCATACAAAATAAAGATGGTTGAACCCATCAGAAGAAGTACCAGAGAAGAGAGAGAACAATGGATAAAAGATGCGAAATACAATCTTTTCAATTTAAGAAGTGATCAGGTTTATATTGATTTACTTACAGATTCAGGAACAGGTGCAATGAGCGACCGGCAATGGAGTGAAATGATGTTGGGTGACGAAAGTTATGCTGGTGCATCTTCTTACTTTAAAATGAAAAATGCCATAAGCAAAATCCTTGGTTTCGAGCATTTTTTACCTACTCATCAAGGCAGAGCTGCCGAAAATGTTTTATTTTCAGTATTAGTGAAACCAGGAGATTTTGTTCCGGGAAACTCACATTTCGATACAACTAAAGGTCATATTGAATTTCGCAAGGCAAAAGCTATGGATTGCACTATAGATGAAGCATTTGATACTGAAATTTATCATCCTTTTAAAGGAAATATTGATTTGAATAAATTGGAAAATGTTTTAAAAACAATACCTTCAGAAAAAATTTCATTCATTATTGTTACAGTAACCTGTAATTCATCGGGCGGACAACCTGTTTCGATGCAAAACCTCAGAGAGGTAAAACAAATGGCAGATAAATATGGTAAAATGGTTATTTATGATTCAGCACGTTTTGCTGAAAATGCCTATTTTATTAAGCTGCGTGAAGAAGGCTATGCTGACAAATCTATTAAAGAAATTGTAAGAGAAATGTTTTCGTATGCTGATGTAATGACTATGAGCAGCAAGAAAGATGCAATCGTTAATATGGGCGGTTTTATAGCTATGCGCGATGAAGAATTATGGCGTCAGGCAAGCGTTTTCAATATTATGTTCGAAGGTTATGTTACTTATGGTGGTATGTCGGGTCGTGATATGAATGCACTGGCACAAGGACTGGACGAAGGAACTGAATTTGAAACTCTTGAAACCCGTATCAAACAAATTGAATATCTAGGTTCCAGATTAGAAGAATTTGGTATTCCATTCCAAAAACCAGTTGGTGGACATGCTATATTTGTAGATGCAAAAAGAATACTACCTAATTTACCTAAAGAACAATATGTAGCTCAAACATTAGGTGTTGAATTATATATTGAAGCAGGTATCAGAGGTGTTGAAATTGGCACTATTTTAGCTGACAGAGATCCTGTTACCCGCGAAAATCGTTATCCTATTTTAGAATTTTTGCGTCTGGCTATTCCACGCCGTGTTTATACCAATAACCACATGGATGTTGTAGCTGTAGCTTTAAAAAATGTATTTGATCGACGTAACAAAATCACTTCAGGCTTTAACATTGTGAGAGAAGCTCCTATAATGCGCCATTTTACCGTTGAAATGGAAAGAGTTTAAAAAATTAATATTGTACAAAACATAGTAAAGACGATGCTGAATCAAATCAACATCGTCTTTTTTTGAAAATAAAATATTATGGAAAAAGCAAAAAGATACGAAAGAATTTATATTCAATTGGAAATTTTATTGTTGAAAAGTAATGATATAGAAGCTCGTATGAGTTCTGTTGTCGCTCTGCTACATCAAAAAATGGAGAGGTTTTTCTGGACCGGCTTTTATTGTTTACGAGATGGCAAACTAATTGTAAGAACTTATCAGGGTTCGGTTGCTTGTATGGAACTAAAAAAAGATACAGGTGTTTGCTGGGCAGGAATTAATCAACAAAAAACCATAGTAGTACCTGACGTTGAGCAGTTTCCAGGACATATTGCCTGTGATTCACGATCAAAATCCGAAATTGTTGTTCCACTATATGATAAACTTGGAAATATTATCGGTGTTCTGGATGTAGATAGCAAGGAATTAAATACTTTTGATGAAGTGGATGCTTTTTGGTTAGAAAAAATAATTAGCTTACTTTAACTGAAATTCCAACTGTTGTTATATATAATAATTATGAGAAATTTATTCAAAAATAAATTTTTTTTATATTTTGAAAAACCTAAAATCTGCAAGTATTTTTATTAATGCTTTATTAATAAATAGTTACAAATTTTTGTCTTCATCAGATTATTTTTTAAGAACTCGTGTAATTCATGGATAATTAAAAGAGATATGCAGATTTAAGGAAAAAAAAGAAATTATTTTTCGGAAAGTCAAAGAATTAGCGTAATTTTGCAGATTAATTTAATTTTACATATAATGAAGACATTTAGCGAATTAGGTATTGACTCTCGAATTCTGAAAGCAATAGAAGATTTAGGATTTGAAAAAGCAATGCCGGTTCAAGAGGCTGTGATTCCTGTTTTATTAGAAAAAGATACAGATATCGTGGCTCTAGCCCAAACAGGAACAGGAAAAACTGCAGCATTCGGATTACCTTTACTACAAAAGATAAATTGTGAAAGCTTTAAAGCAGAGGCCTTAATTTTGTGTCCTACCAGAGAACTTTGCATTCAAATTGCAGGTGATTTAAAAGATTTTGGTAAATATATTTCCAATTTCAGAATCGTACCCGTTTATGGAGGTGCAAATATCGAAACTCAAATCAGACAGTTATCCAAGGGAGTGAACGTTATTGTTGCCACTCCAGGTCGTATGCTTGATTTGATGAGAAGAGGAAAAATAGATTTAACAAATATTAAATATGCCGTTTTAGATGAAGCAGACGAAATGCTTGATATGGGATTTCAGGATGAAATAAATGAAATTCTGAAAGATACACCTAAAGAAAAAAACACCTTATTGTTTTCAGCAACCATGCCAAGTCAGGTAGAAAAAATTGCACGTGGTTACATGAAAAACCCGGTTGAAATTACTGTTGGCTCTCGTAATTCAGGATCAGATAACGTAAAACATTACTGTTATTTGGTTCATGCAAAAGACAGATATTTAGCACTAAAACGAATAGCCGACTATTATCCGGATATTTATGCAATAATTTTCTGCCGTACCCGAAGAGAAACTCAGGAAGTTGCTGATTGGTTAATAAAAGACGGATATAATGCCGATGCACTTCATGGCGATCTTTCTCAAGTACAACGTGATAACGTTATGGGAAAATTCAGGGTTAGAAATTTGCAAATGCTTGTTGCTACTGATGTTGCAGCCAGAGGATTAGATGTTAGCGATTTAACTCATGTTATCAATTATAATTTACCCGATGAAATTGAAGCATATACACATCGTAGCGGTCGTACAGGCAGAGCAGATAAATCCGGTATTTCAATTGCCATAACCAATATGCGAGAAAGAGGGAAAATAAAAGATATTGAACGCCAGATTGGTAAAAGCTTTAAAATGGCTAAAATTCCTAATGGTAAGGAAGTTTGCGAAAAACAACTTTTCCACATGATTGACAAAATGGAAAACGTGGAAGTAAATGAAGAACAAATAGCTGATTTTTTACCTGTTATATATAAGAAACTTGAACATTTAACAAAAGAAGATCTGATAAAAAGATTTTCATCTGTTGAATTTAATCGTTTTTTGAAATATTATCATAACGCACCAGATTTAAATGTTTCTGAAAAAAGTGGCGATGGACAGCTTAGATCCAGAACTTCAGATGGTTTTGCACGATTATTTATAAATTTGGGTAAAATGGACGGATTACAACCACCACAACTAATTGGTTTGGTTAATGATGTAATGCAAAACAGAGAAATAAAAATCGGTAAAATTGAAATCCTCAACACCTATTCTTTCTTTGAAGTTGAAGCAACATATCTTGATATGATACTAGCTGCTTTTAAGAAAGTAAAATACGGAGAAAGAGTAGTTGCCTTAGAACAATCTTCACCACGCAGAGATGGCGGAGGTCGCTCTTCTGAAGGAAGACGGGACAGAGGCGACAGAGGTGGCAGCAGAAGCAGTGGAGACAGAAGATCTTCTTATCGCGGTGATAGGGAACGAAGTAACGACAGACCTTATGAAGGCAGGAGAGAACGGAGTGGTGATTCTGGAGAAAGGTTTGGTAATAAACCATCTGGTGATCGTTTTAAAAAGAATACAGACGAAGGATTTAAAAGAAGATCAGATGAAGGATTTAAAAAAGATCCACCTAAAAACACAAGAGAATCTGATAGAAGCAGCCGTACTGGAAGACCAAGCAAAAAAAGATGGTAATCCCGTAAATAATAGCATCTTATTTTAAATGAAAAAAGCATACGGCAACAGACAGTACACAGTTATTACAATTTTTGTGGTAGTTGGGTTAATATTTGTTGCTCGTTTGTTTTATTTACAATTAGTTGACGATAGTTATATCATTTCTGCCAATAGAAATGCATTGAGATTCGTAACCCAATATCCATCAAGAGGTTTAATTTATGACAGAAACAAGAAATTGTTAGTTTACAATGAAGCCGTTTACGATCTTATGGTGGTTCCAAAGCAAGTAAAAGCATTCGACACACTGGAAATGTGCAGATTAATAGGTATTACCAAAGATGATTTTTTAATTAAACTTAAGAAAGCCCGCATTTTTTCTCCTTATGCTGCATCAATTTTTGAAAAGCAAATTTCAAAAGAAAATTATGGCTACTTACAAGAGAAGATGTTCAAATACAGCGGTTTCTATGTTCAATCAAGAACTCTCCGCAAATATCCATATCCAATTGCAGCTCATACTTTAGGATATATTGGAGAAGTTGGACCAAACATTACCGAAACTGATAAATATTACAAATCAGGAGATTATATTGGAATGAGTGGTTTGGAAAAATACTATGAACAGTTTTTGAGAGGTCAAAAAGGTTCCAAAATCATTATGGTTGATGTATTTAACCGTGAAAAAGGCAGTTTTCAGAATGGCACATTTGATACTGTTGCAGTAGCAGGTGAAGCATTATACTCAACAATTGATGTTGATATACAAGCTTATGGGGAACTATTGATGCAAAATAAAAGGGGAAGTATCGTTGCTATCGAACCCGAAACAGGTGAAATTCTATCAATGGTAACCAGCCCTTCCTACGATCCTAACCTATTGGTTGGTAGAGTTAGAGGATATAATTATAATAAATTATTGAAAGATCCAACCAAACCTTTATTTGATCGTGCTTTAATGGCTTTATATCCTCCCGGTTCCATCTTTAAAATAGTTCAGGCTTTAATTGCATTAGAAGAAGGAGTTATAACTGAAAATACTGGTTTTTCATGTGATAAATCTTTAGTTGGTTGTCATAACCATCCAAATGCATATAATGTGAAAAGTGCTATAAAAATGTCATGTAATCCATATTTTTATCAGGTATTTAAACGGATAATTCAACATGGTTTAGCTAATAATCGTTTTTTAGATAGCGAATTAGGTCTAAATCTTTGGGCAGATAAAGTAAAAAGTTTTGGATTAGGTCAAAGATTAAATATTGATATTCCAAATGTAAAAAAAGGTTTTATCCCTGATTCAAAATTTTATGATAAACGTTATGGCTATCATTCATGGGCTTTTAGTACTATATATTCAATAAGTATAGGACAAGGTGAAGTGGGAATCATTCCTTTACAAATGGCAAATATAGCAGCTATATTTGCCAATAGAGGTTTCTTTTATACTCCTCATTTTGTAAAAGCAATTGGTAAAAATCAAAAAATTAATCCTGAATTTTTACAAAAACATGTAACTAAAGTTAAGGACAAATATTTTCAATTAGTTGCTGATGCCATGTATGAAGTTGTTAATGAGGCTGGTGGAACAGCATCAATGGCCCGAATAGATAGCATTATAGTTTGCGGAAAAACAGGAACAGCTCAAAATCCTCATGGAGAAGATCACTCGGTTTTCATTGCATTTGCACCAATGAAAAATCCTAAAATCGCTATAGCTGTATTTATAGAAAATGCAGGCTTTGGTGGTGTTTGGGCTGCTCCAATTGCCAGTTTAATGATAGAGAAATATTTAACAAAGAAAACAAAAAGAATTGAGTTGGAAAAAAGAATGTTGGAAGCTAATTTAATGAATTTACGTTGAGAGAACAAAAAAACATATTAGGAAATATCGATTGGGTGCTCGTAACCATTTATTTATTGTTGGTTTTTATGGGCTGGATAAACATTTATGCTGCTGTTTACGATGAAAATCATAAAAGCATCCTTGACTTTACTCAAAGTTATGGAAAACAACTTATCTGGATTTCAACATCCTTGTTTTTGGCATTATTTATTATGGCAATCGATTCCAAATTCTTTTCTCAGTTTGCTTATGGAATATATGTGTTTTTTTTAATTTTACTTTTAGGAGTATTGGTTACCGGAAAAACAACAGCTGGTTCCAAATCATGGTTTGAAATCGGAGGATTTGGATTGCAACCTTCAGAGTTTGCAAAATTTGCAACCAATCTTGCTTTAGCCAAATTTTTGAGCGCAACCGATATCCATATTAAAGAAATAAAAACTAAAGTGTATGCAGCTTTAATATTATTTATACCAGCGTTGCTAATTCTTTTACAGAACGATACAGGTTCTGCGTTGGTATATGTTACTTTTATTTTAGTAATGTATCGGGAAGGCTTATCAGGTAATATTCTTATTTTTGGATTAGTGATTGCTGTGTTGTTTGTTTTGGCTCTTCTTATAAATAAATTTATTTTAACAGCTATTTTAGTAGTTATTGGTATTCTTTTTTTCTTGGTTATCAGAAGAAATAAAAAAGCAATTATTACATTGGTAACATTTGCTGTATTAACAATAGGATTTGTATTTACAGTAGATTATGTATTTG
>CAZYEM010000003.1:0-11816 GCA_964646395.1 uncultured Bacteroides sp. | reverse complement strand
GTAACATTTGCTGTATTAACAATAGGATTTGTATTTACAGTAGATTATGTATTTGACAATGTTCTTGGCGATCATCAGAAATCAAGAATCAATGTATTGCTTGGAAAAGAGTTAGACCTAAAAGGTGCTGGATATAATGTAAATCAATCTAAAATCGCTATTGGTTCGGGTGGTTTTTTTGGTAAAGGTTATCTGAATGGAACACAAACCAAATTTAATTTTGTCCCCGAACAAAGTACAGATTTTATTTTTTGTACAGTTGGTGAAGAATGGGGTTTTGTAGGAAGTTTTATTGTAATTGGGCTTTTAATGACATTACTAATAAGAATAATTTATATTGCAGAACGACAACGATCTTCATTTAGCCGAATTTATGGATATGGTGTTGCTTCTATACTTTTTATGCATATTTTTGTAAATATTGGAATGGCATTGGGCTTACTACCAGTTATTGGTATTCCTCTGCCATTTTTCAGTTATGGAGGATCTTCACTTTGGTCTTTTACTATCCTTCTGTTTATTTTTATAAAACAGGATTCTTACAGGCTTAATTTGTTATAATTCTGAAATTTAGCCCTCAACATCCTGTTCATTTTCACTTTTATTTACTCTTTCTTCTAACTTTTCCAATTCATTCTCAAGGTCAATTATTTTTTCATTTTTCTTTTGAATACTTATTTTTGATGAAGTAATTCTTGCCATTAATCCTTCTTTAGCAATAGTTTGTTTACCAGAAGAAATAATAATATCTAACTGGTCTTCAAGTTCTAAAAGCGATTCTTTTTCGTCATCAATCTCATCCTCTAAATTCTCAATCTCGGTTATCATCTCCGAAATTTTATATTGCATCCTCACTTCCCAATTCTTTTTCTTTGTATGAAAATACTCATCTACTCGGGTATTCAGTATTTCGAAAGCTCTTTGCAATTTTGAATATAATTCTTCTCTTTCATCACTTTTGAGTTTTATACCCTTGAACTCCGATTGAATTTTTTTCAGAAATTCACGGGTATCTTTATACTCATGAGTGGTTTCGGCTTGTTTGTAGCCTTTTTCTACTAATTCTCTAAGACTCTTGTAATTTTCCAGAGATTCTTTATGAAAATACCCTTTTTCTTTATCCTGTAATTCAACTGTTTTCTCAAAATTTAACTGAATCAAATCGAACAATTCCTTTCTATGTTCTTTAGTTAAATTAATATCCCGTAATTCTAATTGAATTGATTTAAGCTTTTCTTTAATTGTTTTAAAATCTTTATCTGTTTTTAATCGTTCAGATATTTCGAATATTTGATTTTTGAAATTATCAAAATGATTACTTGATTCTTCCTCAATACTTTTAACTTTATCCTCTCTTTTTAGATTTATGATTGTAAAGGATTTCTGAATTTTATCAAAAAGCTCATCTTTAATTTCTCTACTTATATTTGTTGCCTTTAATTCAGACTGAACTTCAATAAGTTGTTCTTTAGCATCATAATAATCTTCTGTAACTTCAATGTTTTTACAGACATTTTCAACTTTTTGCTGTATATCGTCAGAGTTAATGTCTACTTGAATATACTCTTGTTTTTTGTAAATAGGCTGATTTGATTTTAATATTTCAAAAGCTTTTTGAAGTCTGTTATATAAAACTTCACGTTGTTCACGTTGCAATCTTAATGCTTTAAACTGATTCTGAACCTCAATTAAAAATTCAAAACTTTCCCTGTAATCTTTTGGATGATTTGCTATAAACTCGGCATCTTCAATTTTTGTTTTTAATATTAAATAATTTTTAGCACTTTCATTTTCAAATGCTAATCGTTCATTTTCAATTTTATTATTAATTTCGGCAAATGCAGCTTGCAGTTTACCATATAAATCTTCCCTATCTTCTCGTTTTAATTTTACAGTTTTAAATTCCCCTTGAATTTCAATTAAATATATTTTAGCTTGTTTTAAATCTGTTGTCTGTTTAACTTTTTTAAAAACATTTTCTAACTTGGTTTTCAACAAATTGTAGTTTTTACTTAAATCTTCATTTTGATTATATATGTTTTCCATTTTATTCAATATTTAGTAATGATTTTTTATTGTCCATACCTTCTACAACAATAACGATTTCTCCTTTAACTGTTTTATCTTTATAATAACTAATAACATCCTCTATACTTCCTCTTTGAGTTTCTTCAAACAGCTTAGTTAATTCTCTCGAAACACTTACATTCCTATCTTTTCCAAATACTTCCGCAAATTGTTCTAAAGTTTTCACCAAACGATGTGGTGATTCGTAGAATATCATTGTAAGTTCATTTTCCGCTAATTGTTTAAGTTTTGTTTGTCTTCCCTTTTTTACAGGTAAAAATCCTTCAAAAATAAACCTATCGCATGGGAAACCTGAATTTACCAGTGCAGGAACAAAAGCAGTTGCACCCGGAAGACATTCCACATCTATATTATTAGCTAAACACTCACGTATAAGCAAATATCCCGGATCAGATATTCCAGGAGTACCAGCATCTGTAACCAAAGCCATAACCTCGCCCGTCTGAATTCTATTTATTATTTGCGATAAAGTCTTATGTTCATTAAACTGATGATGAGAATTCATTCTCGTTTCAATATTATAATGTTTTAATAAAATACCGGTTTTCCTTGTATCTTCTGCCAAAATTGTATTAACTTCCTTTAAAATTCTAATAGCTCTTATCGTTATATCTTCCAGATTTCCAATAGGTGTTGGTACCAAATACAGTTTTGACATATCACAGATTTTTAAAAAGCTAAAATTAAGCAAATAAATTTTAATGAAGAAATATACTTTTTCATAAAAATTTGTTTATTTTTGATAAATTATTTTCACTTATAAATTATAGCTTATAATCTTATAAAACATTAAAAAAATATAGCTATCAATATGTGTTAAATATTTTATATTGAATTGATATTTATAGACTTAAATATTTTTTATTAAAAAGTAAACCAATGAAAAATTTAAAGGCAGTTTTATTAGTTATAGTTATTGTATTAGGATTTTATGCTTGTGGAAAAGATGATGACCCTATTTCCAATGACGACAACATAATTATACCTACAAGATTTTCACCGGATGGTGATGGTGTGGATGATTTCTGGATGGTAAAAGATTCATTAAATCTGATTGATGAAGATCATTTCAATGCCAAAATTTATGACACTTTGAATAATTTGGTTTTTTCTCAATCAGACAAAACCATTCCTTGGTTAGGTGTTACTGCAACACAAACTCCTTGTGATACAGGCTTATATTATTTTTCTGTACAGTATAAAACATGGACAGGAATAGAACGTTTAAGAACCGGTTCTGTATTTCTTTCAAGAAAACAACCATAGTTATGTCTGATTATCTACATTTTGATTTTAATTCAACTCTTAAAATTGCTATTTCCCGAGGCGATAACGAGGGGAATTATCCAAAATATCAGGAATGGATAAATGCATGTGAATCAAAAGTAGATTTGAAAAATATTTATGGAATGCTTCCTAAAGATGCTGAATTATATCTGGAAGAATGTTCAGGATTACTATTAAGTGGTGGAAATGATATACATCCTTATCATTATAAGAAATCTAAAAAGGAAGATAAATGCAAATCAATTGATGATAAAAGAGATACTTTGGAATTTCTTTTAATTTTAAAAGCTTTGAGCCTAAACATGCCAATACTAGGTATATGCAGAGGAATGCAAATGCTGAACGTTGTGCTGGATGGCAATTTAATTACCGATATTCCTTCAGAAGTTTCATCATCTGTTTTGCATCAAAAAGAAAACGAACAAAAAGATTATTGCTTTCATGAAATCAACATATTACCCAACTCATTAGTACACGCAATTACCAATAAGGAAATAATAATTGTAAATTCATACCACCACCAAGCCATTGATCATTGCTCTGACATACTAAAAGTTACTGCAAAATCAAATGACGGTATCCCTGAAGCAATTGAATGGAAACATCCCGAAGAAAGACCGTTTTTATTAGGTGTACAATGGCATCCTGAAAGAATGGATAATTTCGATATTTATTCCCTAGGTATTGCTGCTGCTTTCATTGATGCAGCTAGAGATTATAACAGCAGATTGCAAAAATGATTCACAAAGAAGATTTAACTCCACAAAAAAAACAGGATATTGATTTACTTGGATTAAAAACAGTTGCAAGTTTACTCGAAACACAACTATCCGTTCTTTTCTTTAAAAGAACAAATATTCAACAGGAAATTCACAGATTTCGGATTAAATTTAATGAAGAGCTTGGTGAAATTGTAAATGAAATTCTTGATATAAGACGAAAAATGCTATTTGACCAAAAAGATGAAAATCCTGACAAAAATGCGGAATATAATGATGCAAAAAAAGATTTTGATGAATACAATTCAAATTTCAAAAAAAGCAAGGAGGAATTTCAATTCAAACTAAATGCTGATGAAGGTAAACTTATACAAAAATTATTCCGTAAAGCAAGCAAACTATGTCATCCTGATATAGTTGCCGATGAAATGAAGCAGCAAGCAGCAAAAGTTTTCGTTGAATTAAATAATGCTTATTTTAAAAACGATTTGGATCGGGTAAAAGAAATTTCAGAAATGCTTGAAAACAAAAAATTCCACTTTATTAAAATAACAGAGAAAGTTACAGAATATCAACGTATGGAACAAATTGTCAATAAGTTGGAAACTGAAATTACGCTATTAAAGCAAGAAATTTTTGACATGGAACATTCAGAAGCTTATTTAACAATTAAAGATATTGATGACTGGAATTTGCATTTTGAAAAAACGAAAAGAAAACTTCAGTTGGATCTTGAAAATCTAAAATTTGAATATGCCGGAAGATAACAACAAAATACAAATACAAGAAAATCATTCAATTGCTCAAGTTTCATCCTTTTTGCGGATTACTAATAAATTGCTAAGTTTATATGATGATGGGAAATATGAAAAACAAGCAGTTTTTCGTGCAGATAATAACAGAACAGGTGAATATAATGAGAAAGGTATAAAATCATTGAATGGACTTGATTGGAAATTTCATCATCTGAGTGGTGTAAATTCAACACCATTAGTAAATAATAATATGCTTTTATTTGGTAGTGAAAGTAAGTATTTTCATGCATTAAACCTGCAAACAGGAGAAGAAATCTGGCGTTTTAAAACAGAAAAAGAAATACGATCATCAGCTTTAGTTCATAAAAATCAGGTTTACTTTGGTGGTTTTGATACTTATTTTTATGCAATCCAGCTGAACAATGGAATTTTAAAATGGAAATATAAAACGGAAGATTGGATATTCTCTTCACCTGTTTACTTAGATTATACCGTTTTCTTCGGAGGTATGGATAAAAATTTTTATGCTTTGGATTCAATAACGGGAAAACTTAAGTGGAAATTTGAAACCAAAGGTTGGATTATCTCATCACCAGCTATATATAAAGATAAAATTTTTTTTGGAAGCAGAGATAAATACATATATGCTCTCAATTTAAAAAATGGAGATTTGTGTTGGAAATACAAAACGGAAGCTGGTGTACATTCTTCTCCAGCAATAGCTAACAATGTTTTATATATAGGAAGCATCGATAAATCGCTATATGCTATTGAAGCAAACAGTGGAAATCTATTGTGGAAATCGGAAACCTATAACTCAATTTTTTCATCACCTGCTATTTCTGGAAGAAATGTTGTAATTGGTTCTAAAGATGGTAAATTACATTGCTTTGACAAAACAAATGGTACAAAATTCTGGGAATTTATTGCTGGCAGAGCTATACATTCTTCACCAACAATAAGTGATGGAATTGTATATGCAGGAAGTGATGATGGCAATCTTTATGCTGTTGATTTGCAAAGTGGAAAGGAAATATGGAAGTATTCAACTAATGAAAAAATCAGATCTTCAGTAGCAGTAGATAAAGATAGAATATATTTTGGAGGGAAATACTTGCATGCTTTATACTAATGGAGATATTTTAGATTCTTTACTTTAATTTATTTAATAATAATACGTCCCAATGCAGCAGAAATAATTTTCTTAACATTAAGCCATTTTTTCTGATTCTCCATCAATATTATTAAATCATCATCATTATCATTGGTTAAACCTTTTAATTCTTTTTCATTATTGGTTAATATTTCTTCTACCTTTTTAAGTTTGAATGAAAGAATAGAATGCTTAACTGATATTTCAAGTTTCTTAATATCCTCTTCTAAAGGCACATAAATACGATGCATTTTATCCCAGTTATCACTCAAAACATAGGGAGAACTCAACAAATTAATGGCAGTTTCTCTAATATTACTGTCTGAATGATGTGTAAAAAACTGCTCATTTGGCAAATTATCGGTTTCAATTTCTTTAATAAACTCTTCAAATATTTGCTGATAAATTAAATTCTTGAATGAGAAATCATCAGCCTGAATATCCTTTATAATATAAAATGCAACACTAACGCTAAAATCAACTTCTTCATTTTCATCATTTTTCCCTTTTATAATAAATTCTTTATTTCCATGATTGAGTAACAATCTTATAATATCTTTCTCTTGATATTCCGCTTCATCCAGCTCAATATCATCATCTTGTTTTGGTAAATCTATAGGAGAAATTTCAGGAAGTTCAGGATGACCTTCTGCTGCGAAAGATTTTGAAACTTTTTTACGTAAAAGTTTATTAAGTTCATTAATAAGTGTTTGTTCTGGAATATCTAAAAGTGAACTGCATTCTTTTGAATACACTGATCGTTGAATTGAATCAGGTATTAATGAAATGGTAGATACAATTTCTTTAATTAAACCCGCTTTCTTAATAGGATCGTGAGCAGTTTCCTCTAATAATAAGTTTGTTTTGAATAAAATGAAGTTATTCGCATTTTTATTAATGTATTCTACCACTTCAGCAGAACGGTTTTTTCGTGTAAAAGAGTCGGGATCTTCACCATCTGGGAAAAGAACAATTTTTACATTCATGCCTTGTTCCAGAATCATATCTATTCCTCTGAAACTAGCTTTGATTCCGGCGGGATCTCCATCATATAATATTGTGATATTTTTGGTATATCGAAATATTAATTTAATTTGCTCTGTGGTTAATGAAGTCCCTGAAGAAGAAACTACATTTTCAATACCCGCCTGATGTAAGGTAATTACATCGGTATAACCTTCAACCAGATAGCAATTATCTTTGGAAATAATTTCATTTTTAGCAAAATTCAAACCATATAGAACTTTGCTTTTACTATAAATATCAGTTTCGGGTGAATTTACATACTTTGATTTTGATTTATCGGTTTGTAATATTCTTCCTCCAAATGCAATTACTTTACCAGATAAACTATGAATAGGAAACATTACCCTTGCTCTGAACCTATCATATTGTTTTCCATCTTTTTGTGAACTTAAACCTGCTTTTTCAAGTTGTTGGATATTATATCCGTTTCTAAGAGCAAATTGTGTAAATTCATCCCATTTATCAAGGGTGTAACCTAACTCAAATTTCCTGATAGTTGCTTCTGTAAATTCTCTTTCTTTAAAATAACTTAAGCCAATTGCTTTACCTTCATCTGTATTTAATAAATTGTCAATAAAATGTTTATGAGCAAAAGCAGTGATATTAAACAAAGATTCTTTCTCATCTAAAGCGGCAATTTGTTCAACTGATGGAAGCTCTTCATCAAGTTCAATGTTATATTTTCTTGCCAGATGGCGAAGTGCTTCAGGATAAGAAAAATGCTCATGCTCCATTATAAAATTAACAGAGTTTCCGGCTTTTCCACAACCAAAACATTTAAAAATCCCTTTTACAGGTGAAACTGTAAAAGAAGGTGTCTTTTCGTTATGAAACGGACATAAACCAATAAGGTTTATTCCTCTCTTTTTGAGGCTAACATAATCACCAACAACCTCTTCAATACGAGCTGTTTCAATAATATTCTGTATGTCTTCCTGTTTTATCAAAAGCTAATTTTTTTACAAAATTAATCTGTTTTCTTAATTAATCCGAAATATATTTATCAATAATCTGTGATTTAACTGATTTAAAAGAATGAATTTATTATTAATATTAATTCAATAAATCATTAAAAAAAAAGAATCACAGAAAAAATATCCTTATTTCAAAAAAATAAAAATATGACTTTTATTTTGATTTTTATAAAAATAAATATAATTGAAGTCCTTTTTAAATTCAGACTTTTATCCTTTTAGCTTCTGCCAATTCGAGTTCGGCTATATCAAAAGCCGTTTCAATAGTTAGCAAATTTGCTTGTATTAAACTTATTCCATAACAAAATGTAATTCTGTAATTTATATTTTCAGTTAAACATTTAAAGCTATAGTTATTAAAATATGATTTTACTTTTAATATTTCCTTTTCAACCTCATCTTTGCTCTTATTCAGATAAACTATAGCAAACTCATCGCCAAGTCTGTATCTTGATATAAAAGCTTTTGAAAATAAAAGATTATTCAATTCGTTTGAAAATTCCTTTAAAACTTCATCTCCCTTATGAATACTGATTTTATTGAAATCCTTAAAATTATCAATATCAATAATTGCAATTACCTGCTTATTCAGCTTGTTTTTAGTTCTTAAGAAACTATTCAACTGCCTGAAATTTGGCAATTTAGTAAGTTCATCCTGTAAAGATACTTTTCTGAAATGAAGCATCTTTACAAGAAGAACAAAATTTGTTAAAAATAATAAAATCAGCAATGCTATTAAAAGCG
The DNA here is from genome assembly GCA_964646395.1 of uncultured Bacteroides sp. Lineage (GTDB taxonomy): Bacteria > Bacteroidota > Bacteroidia > Bacteroidales > JACABE01 > JACABE01. The sequence continues at coordinate 3,070 of CAZYEM010000003.1, read as the reverse complement.
TCATAAGCAACTATGTGGTTTTCTTATCTTTTACGTAAAGGAAATTCTTTTTTTTGCAAATAATCATAACGCAAATTTCTACCAGGTTGGTAACACAACGCAATTATTGAATCCTGAGCTTCTTTAATTGTACTATATTCTGCAAAATCCAATGTGCGGATAATTGCTTCAAAAACACGGATAGCACCGGAATGATCAACCAACATAATTCTCTTTCCCAAACTTCTGTTTAACAAATCGATAAAGCTGTATGCAATTCTCCAATCAGCCTCAAGTAATGTTTCTCCTTCAGGATAATGGTAAAAACGGTTTTTAAACATCTTCGAAACTCTGGTTTTAATTTCAGAAGTTGGCTCATTTCCATGGCTAAAAATCCTTATAGCTTCTTCGGTAACCTCTTTTTTATGCATAAAAGTTAAAGCACCATATTTTTGAGAATTAAGCCCAAACATTGCATTAAAGGATAGGTTAGAATAACCGGCTTCCTGAAGAAAATAGCGTGCAGTTTGTTCTGTATTTTCCGATTCGCTGCCATAAACAGGAATAGGCAAATCTTTTGACCACGACCAAAGAGGGAATCCACTACTATCGAGAATATCAACAGCTACTTTAAAATCCTTACCTAATTCTCTGGCAGTTGCAATTCCTTCTTCTTTTAAAAAATTGCTTTTAGCACCGGAAAGCCTGCGGTTTTTTTCCCAGGTATCCCATAAACCAGAACCAACAAATTCAGGATTATCACCACCGGATTCATGAGTAGATTTCCCATGTCGGATTAAGATTACCTGTGCTTGATTTAAAGGCACATAACCCTGAGGAAATAAAGGGATGGCTTTTTCATTAGGGAGCCATACAATTCCTTCATTCATATTTAAACCACTGCCATCATCCAGCAATCTCCCTACAGTTCTTTGTGTACCATCCTCATTTGTAGCCATATCGTTAGCTAAAACCATTTTTGTACGATAACGGGTCATGTGTGAACCAACTACAGGAATATTCTGTGGACATAAAATATCATTGAATCTGTTTAAACTGAAAGTTTGTAACAATAATCTACGAAAACTATCATTTTTAATTAAACCATTCCAAGCCAGATAAAATAAATGAGGATTCCCATTTGGAATTTTATGACGTATGTATTCGTATTTACTTTTTATATAATTCTGTGGAGTTAAATCATACTCCAGTGTTTTAAGAAAAAAGTAAATATCCTTACTAATTACTTTTAATTGATTAATAAGATTTATATTAACATCATCCTCTGATAATTGCAATTTTTCTTTATAAATAAATTTCAAAAAGGCAATATCATCTTTCACGCTTTGTTCGGTATGGCAATTATGAAATTCAGCATGTTCACGCTGTTTTACTGAATATATACTTGGATTTGATATGTCATTATATTCTTTAATATCAATACTTTTCGTTTTTTTTTCTTCTTTCATTTTTTTAATATTAAGTTGCAAAATAACAAAATATCTAACTTATTCCTGAAAAAAATATTGTTTGCACTTAAAAAATATACATAATATGTAAGCTAATAAAATAATATAATTCTGCTATTTTACTGATACCCATCTTATGACACTTATCATCGGAATGTAAATTAATACAAGATTGTAATCAAAATTTTACTGATTTTTTTCATACATCAATTATAACTTAAATAAAAATAAAAAAAATCATTTTATTATTAGCTCAAAACATAAAAATACTAACTTTGCAAGATATTTATCAATAAAAAATTCATCACAATGACTGGAAAAAACAAAAAACAAATCATTGAAAAAGAAGATGTTGTTGTAAAATTCGTAGGAGATTCCGGAGATGGGATGCAACTAACAGGTACACTTTTTTCTGATAATGCAGCATTAGCAGGAAACGACCTTGCAACTTTTCCTGATTATCCTGCTGAAATCAGGGCACCTCATAATACAATAGCTGGTGTATCGGGCTTTCAGGTACATATTGGAACAAACAAAGTTCATACTTCCGGCGATTTATGCGACGTATTGGTAGCAATGAATCCTGCATCCTTAAAATCAAATTTAAAATGGGCTAAAATGGGTGCAACCCTTATCGTTGATTTTGACAGCTTTGACGATAAAGCGATTGAAAAAGCCGGTTACAAAACAAATCCTATGGATGATGGTAGTCTAGCCAAATTCAATTTGATTAAAGCTCCTATTTCGTCAATGACCAAGGAAAGTATAAAAGAACTTACAACTGACGTTAAAACTGCCGAAAAAAGCAGGAATATGTTTGCTTTAGGTGTAATTTTTTACATTTTCAACAGAAGTTTTGACCAGACTTTCAAAGTACTTGATACCAAATTCAAGAAAAATCCATTAATCAGTGAAATTAACAAAACAGTTATCAAAGCTGGTTATAGTTACGCTGATCATGTTGAAGCACTTGCTTCCACTTATGAAATTCCAAGGGCTAAACTCGAAAAAGGTAAATACCGTAACATTACAGGAAATGTTGCAACTGCCTGGGTTTTATTAGCTGCAGCAGAAAAATCGGGAAGACCTTTGTTTTTAGGTTCTTATCCTATAACCCCTGCTACAGAAATTTTAATGGAATTGGCAAAGCACAAATCATTGGGAGCCAAAGTATTTCAGGCTGAGGATGAAATAGCTGGTATATGTTCAGCAATTGGTGCCAGTTTTACAGGTAGTTTTGCCTGTACAACGACTTCAGGACCTGGTTTGTCACTAAAAAGTGAAGCCATAGGATTAGCTGTAATTACAGAGTTGCCATTAGTTATTGTAAATGTACAACGTGGTGGTCCTTCAACCGGATTGCCCACAAAATCTGAGCAATCAGATTTATATCAAGCATTATTCGGACGTAATGGTGAAGCACCTGTTATTGTTATAGCAGCTTCTTCTGCATCCAATTGTTTCTATTATGCTTTTGAAGCAGGGAGATTAGCGATGGAGCACATGACCCCGGTTATATTATTGACTGACGGCTACTTAGGAAACGGATCACAATTATTCAGAATTCCCAAAATGGCTGATTTACCAAAAATAAATCCACCAATTGCTCAACCAAATGATCC
>CAZYEM010000002.1:0-45725 GCA_964646395.1 uncultured Bacteroides sp. | reverse complement strand
ATCATTAATCCAATGATTTTCTGTAATTGATTTCTCATAAGATTGAATTTTAATTTAAATTTAAATTATCATTTTAAAATTGACACAGAATGCTTTAACTGCATTCTGTGTCAATATTCTTAATTTATTTTTTTTTATTTAAAGGATTTATGCCAACTACACCATTGGTTAGGTTTTCATCAATAGCAACTAAGTCAGAAAGATCAACAACACCATCACCATTTAAGTCGTAAACAACATAAGCGACAGTGCCATTGGTTAAGTCGGTATCCATATCAACCAGATCAGATAAATCGATTACCTCATCCTGATTAACATCACCAAAATAAACAGCAAACAATCCAATGCCAATAGGTTTTAAATTACTTCCATAAGCTGAGTTAACAGAAGTTGTGAAATTATAACTTATTACTGAGTTTGCAAATGATATTGGTAAATTACTCCAAGTAACAATACTATTTCTGTGTTTAATAACAATATAATAATTTCCACCCAAATTAGCAGGAATATCATTTATAGATAATGTTCCGTTTGTATTCAGTATTTTGTTAGTAAATGATTGAACTAAAGCATAAGGAGAAGTTCCATTATGTAATTCAACTGTAACCTGATCAGCAATTGTTGAACCCCAATGAGGACCTAAATCATCAGCTGCTGCATTCATTAATATACCAGTGTTGTTATTATTATACAAACCTTCTAAAATCAAATTAAGATTCAACGTTTTTGTAGTAATAATTGTAACAATAGCTTCAGATGATATAGCCGGTGTACATGATCCGTTTGTAACCAATGCTTGAAAATGCGTTGTTGCATTCAGGTTTCCTGTTAATAAAGTTGATGATGTTTGACCTGAAATATTTGTCCAGGTTGTTCCGTTCAGAGAAGATTGCCATTGAATAGACCCGGTATAGCCGCTTAAATCAATAGAAGTTCCTGTTCCAGAAACAACTGAAGTAGCTGCAGCAATAGCAGTTCCTCCAACAGAAGGCGTATTTACATCTACAACTGCAGTATTACTTGTAATTGAACAATTGTCATTAGCAGTAGTTGCTGTAGCATTATAATTAGTTAATCCTACATCAGGTTTTGCATAAACAGTTGAAGCTGTTGTTCCTGCAACATAAGGTAACGTTGCGGCAGCATCACTAAATAAACCAGTTATAGGCAGCCATGTTGGTAAAAGAGATTTAGAACCACCTATGCTTACATTATCAATTGCCCAGCAATATCCATTACTAAGAGTATTGTATCTAAAACGGATATAAACATTAGCCTGATTTAGGAAAGGAGCAGTTAAATTAATTACTGAATTTTTAAATACAGAAGTAGATCCTTGATTTCCTGATATATATGCATAAAACTGCAATGTAGTCCAGGTTGTTCCATCTACTGAGGCTTCAATTCTGATGGTATCTTTATTATTAGCATATCTTTCATAATATTGATAGAAATTTATAGTTGCTGAAGTGAAATTAAGTGTACTGAAAGATGGTGACATTAGAATTGTTTGGGTATTAACTCCTGTTCCACTACCTTGATCAAAACTATTGGAAACAAAAAATCGTGAATTATCATTGCTGTGAAATGTTCCAAAAGTAGCATATACATAACCATCAGCTCTGTTTGTCCATGCTGAATTTGCAGGAGTTCCTCCCACAGAGTTATTAATTTTCGTCCAGTTTGCACTTAAACTATCATTAAAGTTTTCATTTAAAATAGTAGCACCAGTAACAATACCACCACTAGCAGCTAATGCCTGAATACTTCCTGCACATAATGATGAAGAAGAAGGTGTAACTGTAATGGCACTTGGCGTTTGATTAACAATAACTGCAACAGTACTAACAGGAGAAATACAGCCATTAGAAGTAGAAGTAAAAGAATATATACCAGTTGCAGCTGTTGTTGCTGAAGCAATACTTGGATTTTGACTTATTGATGTATAACCATTTGGTCCTGTCCAGTTAAAAGATGTACCAATATCAGTTGTACCTAATAGATTAAGAGTTTCATTAGCACAAATCGGTGATAATGCAACAGCTGCTGAAGATACAGGATAAGCATTTATAGTAATCATTTTCTCTGCTGTTACAATATATAAGCCACTGTTTGTACAACGAATAGTATCAATATAATAAGTGGTTACAGAAATATTCCCTGTTAACTGAGAATTTAGTTTACCTAAATTAGTATAAGGACCACCAGGAGCATTGGAATATGCCCATTGATGGGTTATACCAAGATCTGTGTTTAAAGGAGTTAAAGTAAGTGCTGTTCCTGTATTTATACAAACAGAAGCTGCTCCACTTATATTAGCCATTGCAGGAATACCAGTACATTCAACAACCGGAGTACCTGTAAATTCATCAGCTCCTATATCAGGGGTAGTAGCATTACGAATATCACCATCATAATCTGTTGTCACAATAGCAATAGCTTGACCTCTTCCTTCGGTAATTGTTGGAGTTGATGTTTGCATGTGTAAATTATAAGGAGCAACATTACTTATAAACGGAGGATCTTCAGTTACTGAATTGGCTTCTTTTCCTGAGATTGTTTTGTAATCACCTAAGGTCTGAATAAAATTAGTAGTAGCAGTAGGAGCTAAAGAATCACAGAAAATCAAATTTTTTGAACTCGGGATACCACTATAATAAAGATTATTGCCAGATGCAGATGCGATGTTTGTATAAGGAAGTTTACCTGTGTACCAGAAAGCAACAGCACTTGCTCCTATGGTCATATCACATTTATTAACAAAGATATTATTTCTGATATCAACAATTGCTGCAGAAGTACTTACATACAATGCTGCAGAAGTATTAGCAACATGGCTGCTTACATAATCCAGGTTTACTGTATTGTTATAGATATTCCAGATACCACCGGCAACAGAAATACCCTGAACAGCAGGTTGAGATGCAATATTAGATGCTGCATTTTTAATATCATAAACATAGTTGTTATATACATTATAAGTATTTGTTGTTTGTCCACCAAAAATAACAGGAATATAACTTGATGCTGCATAAGATGTAAAATTGTAGAATTTATTATTATAGATATTAGTTGTAGTTGAACCTGATCCTACATTATGATAAACGCCAGTTACTACACCTACATAATTGTATAAATTGTAGGCAGTATTTCCATAAACATTCCAGTTGCAGTCTGATCCACCATAAATTCTCATTGCATTCAGATTACCTGTTAATGCAGTTGCCGGAATACTACAATCAAACATTGTATTCGTGTATATATTATGAGTACCAGCAGAAGAATTTGTAATATTCATTAACATAACATCGCTGTTACCGGTTGTTCCGACTTTACTTATATTTTTAAGCGTATTGCTGTAAATACTAAGATTGGAACTATTGGTAATTTCCATACCCGATACAATTGAATTAAGAGCAGTTACAGAATCTATAGTTGTATTGAATACTTTCAACCCATCCTGATAATTGCCATAAATAGCATTAGGTGTTGAAGCTACTAGAGAAGAACCAATTCCTTGAATTAAACTGATACCTGATGAAATAGTTCCGATTTCATTTAAAATATCTCTAAAGTTATTTACACCTAACAAATAATATCCAAAACGACATTCTTTAATGGTATTATTATAAAATTTATTATAACTGTTAGCAGCTACTAAAGGAGTAGCACCACTTGAAGAATAGATACCATAAGAAGCTATACTTCTTTCCATATTAACCTCTGCATTTTTAATGGTATTATACTGACAACCAAACACTGTGCCTTTCAAATATATACCATATTCTATCCAGTTAGAGGCAGATGTACCTGCATCAACCACATCGATACCATCAAAAGTAAAGTATTTAGCATCTTCAAGATAAATACCATAATCAGAACCAGCAGTTCCATTAATATTTATTACTGGATTTGGACCAACACCATTTTTTTGGAACGTAACAGTATTGGTTGCTGTAGTAGTTGTATTTGTTATTTTTAAAGCAATGCTTGGATTACCTGAACAAGTATTTACCCAACTTTGATTGGCAGCTACATTAAATGTAACCGGACCTGTTAAACCCGAAGTATTTAAAGCTATAACAGCATCGGTAAATGTTTGAAAATTTGTTCCACCGGTAACCATTGAGTTATCAATAGTATATACTCCTGACATAGCTACGAGTTTTTTATACTTATATAAATTAGTTGGAGCAGTAGCTGCACTTGGTGGATTTAAACCAAAACCTGCAGAACCCAAAGAAGGATAAGTTCCTACATTAGCAGCTCCATCCTGAGCAACAACATAATATAATATACTGTCACCGTTAATTGCACCACCACCAAATGTAAATGAATATTGATTGTTTCCAAGAGGAGTAGCTGTAGCAGAGTTCCAGCTACCCGGAACATTGATTTTCCATATTAATACAGGTAAACCAGGATCACCCATAACAGATGGTACACCACTTGGATCTGTAATATTTGCAATTATTGTACTTGTAGGAAAAGCTGTATTTATAACCGGAGTATAAACAATAGCTGGAGCAATAATATCGGTTACCATAAGTAAATCGCTTTCGTCAGCACCAATATCAGTTGATGTTCCAACACCCAAATAAGGAGGCATAACTGAACCAAAACGACCTTCATCATCAAAATCAGTTGTAATGCCAGAAATTTGTTGTCCTCCGCTTTCACATTGTGTAGCAGCAGCAGATGTTAAATGAAGATCATAAGGAAGTGTAGCTATATTAGAAAATGGAGGTAATTCTCTAAATGACTGAAGATCTCTGTCCAAAACCCGTGCTCTGTAAGCTGTAATGCTTTGATCAGAATTGGTTCCGTCATAATAAATAAGATGCTTGGTATCAGGAGTTCCTGCATAAAAACAATTAAAGTTGCAATTTTGAGAAATGTTTACAATACTGGTTGCGGCACTTCTTCTGAATGCAGATGCTATACCGGTTCCCTTGGGTATTGAATTATTTACCAGAATATTGTTCTGCATATTTAAAACAGCTGAAGTTGCTGTTGCGTTATAAGTATGAAAAACAGCTGATGAAGAAAAATTAGTCCCCACAGAAGTTGCATCCAGATAAATCGTATTATAATACAAATTAATATTTGTGTTAGCAGATATTGAAGTGATACTGATTCCTCTTACACCATCTGTAATAGTAGTATTTGAATTATTTGGAGTTTTAATATCAGAAATAAAATTATTGTAAACATTTGTATTTATACCACCTGAAGGAATTAAAATTCCATTAGCAAAGGCAGTAGCACCTGTAGCTTTAATATTATAAATATTATGTTTAAAAAAATCAGCACCTGCACCGCTACTGGCTAAATTAACACCATTTACAGTAGAAGAAGCTCCAGAAGAAGTTAAAGTGTTGATTGTATTATTATATGCCTGATACCTGGATGCTAATGAAGATGTAGAACCAAGGGAAAAACCATTAATAGTACCAACTGTGCTAATACCACTTACTGTATTATCATATATTATTGATGGAGTAGAAGTAATACCAGGTCCCATTGTATTAACAAGTATTCCTGTGAATGTTCCTGTACCCAATGTGTTTGTAATATTAGAAACAGTATTATTATATACCTTTTTCAAACTATATGGAGCTGGTGTTGTTGATGCTTCATTGATTCCGTAGAATGTTCCCGATCCTGTTCCGCTTGCTGTAATGTTAGAAAAGTCATTATCAGCAATAGTTATTACAGTTGCAATATTATTAGATGAAGAATTAGAAAGACAATAAAAAGTGCCTACAGTTCCTGTGCGGATTAAGTTTCCTACAATATAATTATTGGTAAAATTAAATTCAGGCCCTTTGATACTAGCACCTTGATTACATAAATAAATAGTACCTGAATAATTCAATGTTAAATTGCTCCAGGTATTGTTTGAAATGTAAACATTTGATGGAGAATTATTTAATCCAGCATTATGTATAAAATATAATGAACCAGTACCTGGCGTATTAAAATTATAATTTAAGAAATTATTATTGTTAATAACAACCGTACAAGTATTTGTTGTTCCTGAATTATAAATACTGGAAATCGTTGCTGAACAAGCTGTGGTATTAATATGGCTAAAACTTACATTATTATTGCAAATACTATCCGTTAAGGTGACAGCTCCGCTACTAAGAATTAAATTTGAATTACCAGTAGTAGCTTTTGTAGTATTGTTGCTGAATGTATTACCCATAATTTTCAGATTTGCACAACTGGCAGTATTGTAAATCCCATACCAGAAAGCTTGTGTACATGAATCATTCGTACAATTGGTAATGGTATTCTGGCTGATATTAATTGTATTTGAAATTCCATTTGCTCCGGAAACATTCTCGATTACAGAAACCTGACTGGGAGTTACTTTCATAAAACTCTTGATGGTAATTGTATTGTAAGTAATAGTTGAACTTGCGTTTATGGCAGTATTCAGATAAATACCTCTGATTGTAGATCCATGGTTCACACCTGAGCCATTATTGTTATTAATAGTATTATAAGAAACATTGATATCATATTGCCCTAATGTTCTTATACCCGCAGCAGGATTAGTAGTACCTGCAGCACCTGGAGCTCCTCCAAAGTTTATGATATTATTTCCGGTTGCAGCTGAACTTCCACCGATATCATTTCCAAAATCGCATAAGACAGAAGAAGTAACATCAACAAAACCTATTATTGCAATACCAATATTACAGTTTTGCAATGTATTGCTGTATAATTTATTGTAAGAATTTGTACCATTTTCAGAAGTAGGAACAACCACCGTTTTTTGGGCTGTAACCAATGCATTTACAAAATTAATGGCTTTTGAACCATCTAAAGCAATAGTGCCACCTAAAGCATTGTTAATTTTATTAAGTGTTACAATGCAATTTTGTATTGTATTGTACTGACAACCATCGCTTGAACTGGCTTTAAAAAAACCATAACCATATTCCATTGTTGAAGGATTAGAAGTATTTGGATCATAAAGATCTATACCATTTATAGTTACATAATCTGATCCAATAAAATTCCAGATACCATCCTGTACTGTTGAGTCAGGGGTTGAAATTCCTGTTGAATAAGATGTAACCAAAGGATTAACTCCCAATCCATCTTTCCTGAAAATAATAGGATTAGCTAAAGTACCGGTTGCTGTAACTGATAAGGTTGCTGTAATGGTTTCGGTATAAGCAGAAGCTACATTGAAAGTAACGCCACCAGTACCAACACCTTGCAAATTCAGATCAGCAATTGCTAAAGCTATACTTGAATAATCGTTGAGACCACCTGAACCAGGGATGTATTTTTGCCCTGTAAGCTGAGCCCATGTACTCGTTGCAAATACGAGTACTAAACTTAAGAAAATCAATGATTTTTTCATGATAATAAATATTAATTAATAAAAGATTTAATTGTTGTAAGTGCAACTACAATAGTAAAATACACTAATTTAATTGGATGAATATATATAGTTGTTTATTTTAAAATGATTAAGCATAGTTTTTAATATTATTTATTAATAAGCATTTTCCTGGTAAGAATCTTACCTTTGAAACAAGCTGAATAATAATAAATTCCAACAGGTAAGTCCTTAGTATTGAATTCAATTAAATAGTTACCAGCATCTGTATTCTTTGAAATTGAGTAAATATTCTGACCATAAACAGTAATAATATCAAACTTAACTTCTCCAGCTTCCGGTAAATTGTATTCAATGTTTGTAATACCTGAAGCAGGATTTGGCATATTCTGACCAAGCCAGAACTTATCTATAAATTCATCTTCAATACCAATTGTACAATTCAAAATAACATCAATTGCAAAAGCAGGTGAAGAGTTTCCATTACCAAGTGTATTTTTACCATAAACAGTTAAAATACCATCTGTTGAATTAGTATTGAAAGTTAAATCTACAGAATTAGAAGAAGTAGAATTATTGTAAGTTACATTGCTTCCTGTATAATTCCAGATATAATTTGTTGCATTTGCAATAACTGGAACAGTATAAGTTGCAATTATAGGAGAAGAGCTTCCAGTAGGAAAACAAATAGTGTCGCCACCATAAGTACCAATAGTTGCAGATGTAATATTACCTGAGCTCCCTGGTAATGATGATATAATAATAGATTTGGTAATTTTATTATTCAAATCGAATGCATCACTTACCAGACTTGTATATGCGCTAAAGGCAAATGAACTACCCATGCTTACAGTAAATGTAACAGGGAATGAAAATGTTGCAGTATCACCTGAATTTAATGCAGCACCTGTCCATGTATCATTCTGAGCAGGCTGACTTCCTCTTTTGTAAGAAACAGGAATTGAAGAAACTGCTGAACTTCCATAGTTTTTAATTTTAACAATAACGGTTACAATACTTCCAGCATATACAGTATCTGCCGGACTTATAATACTCAGAATACCAACATCTTTTAAAGCAGGAGATACATTAACAACTTTAATTGTTGTATCAGCAACATTATAATAATCTCCAGCCAAAACGGTATATGCTTTGATAGTATATAAAGGTTGTGTGGTTACTTTAAAATATTGACTGAAAGTATAATCAGCAGTTGAACCAGGAGCTAACATTGTATTAAACACCTCTGAAGCAATTACTTGTCCGTTAACCGAATATTTTACAGGTATAGAAGTAAGCGTATTTAATCCGAAGTTTTTAATCTTAACTTTTGGATAAACAGTATCGCCTAATAATGATGAAACTGGATTTATTATTTCGATAACACCAGCATCATTTGCAATTGGTTGAATTGTAATTTCAAAATCATCAATAGCCCATCCGTTGTAATTGTTGTTTGTAGCATCTGATTTAAATACAAATCTGAATTGAACTGTATTGCCAATGTTGGATAAATTACCGATTATATACTTAGATTCCTGCCATCCAGCACTATTACCAGTCCATTTATTTAATAATATGGAGTTATACCAATTGGTTGCATTAGTATCCTGACTATTCATACCACCTAAATACTCCCAATTTCCTGAAACATTCTTATATTCAATAAAACCGCCATCCTTATTATTTTCTGCATCTATCCAATGCCAGAATTTCAATGTATCAGCATTGTAACCTGAATTGTTGAATATCGGAGTATAAAGTATGCTGGTATTATTATTAATATAATTTCCATTTAAATTTGTTGCCCAAACGTTAGGCGTACTATGTGCTATATTAATTACATTAGCATTGGGAACTCCACGGTTCCATATAGAGGCTGGTTCGGAAACAAACCATTCTTCTGTTGTATTGTCAAAGTTTTCAGCATAAGGAATATTCTTGATTGGAATTCCAAAATACATAGATTTAACAGTATCGTTACTGTGATTTCCATCTGTTGACAAAGAAATATAAACTTTGATTTCAAATGGACCTGGAACAACAGGTTGATTTACAAACGTAATAGTATCTATTTGACCTACATGCAGATAAGCAGAATATAACTGAGAAACAGCTGTAGCATTGCCAAATTTACAAACTACATAAAAATTAGCAATACTATCGGAACCATAATTTCTTATACTCATTTTAACTGGAATATTAACACCCGACTGAGAATATGTGGAAATGGGTTCAATCAGTTCTATTGCAGCCAAATCGATAGGCACTGGAGTATATTCATCTGCACCTATATCAGGAAAACTTTGACTTCTTAGTTGTCCATCGATATCATCGGGAACTTCTGTTATTACTTTTCCAATATTATTTAATACGGGAGAATATAAATGTAAATCTGATACAGAAATATAGGAAGGATTTACAGCTACTGAATTGCTATCCTTTGTACTGATTAATTTAAGTGCATTAAGATTTGCAGCATTTGTACCCCAAAAAGCAAAATTAGGTCCTCCTGTTTTGTAAAAATTATTATTGTTACTGTTATTGAATATAGAATTGGTAGCAACATAAATCAGATAAGTACTATCAATCCCAACAATACTGTTATTATAAAGCAAATTATTACCTCCACCTGAAGCATATAACGCAGAAGTAGATGGGCTATTTGTTGTGAAATCAATATTTAATGAATTATTAGCAATTGTAATATAATTAGGCGAATTTAAATAAATACCATAGCCTGAACTTCCATTTATGCTGATAAAATTGTTAGTGATAAACTGTCTGCTGTTGGTTGTTCCATTTGAATTAATAATATAAATACCATTTAAATTCACTCCTGGAACCAACATTTTTATTTTATTTTTATCGATAAACAGACTATTAGTTGGAGAAGTTAAATAAACAGCTCTTTTAGAAGCTAAAGTAGAATTTGTTTCAAAACTGTTTTTTCTAATTATTAATGAGTCTTGATAATCAGCTTGAATACCATAATAATTGAAGCTTTTGAATGTATTTCCTTCAATAACATTTCGTTTTGCTGTTAAGATTGTTGAGCCTTGCATAACAATTCCATTGTATGCATTCAAAATATAATTGTTCAGTATTTTATTGTCATTTCCAAAATCTGAATTGAAAGTAAGAATGGCAACAGAAGTTCCACCTGCATTTAAAGGCATTTCGAGACGATTGTTAGCAATGGTTATATTGGATGACATCCCTTTAAATACAATAACGTTTCCATTTATTGAATTGGTTTGGCGGATAGTCATACCCTTAATTGTAAGATATTGGGTTCCATCAAGCTTAATTACATAATTATTTCCAGTCTGAGTATAGTCAAACCCGATAATAACACTGCTACTATCGCCGTTTGAAGATTGGAAAGTAACTTTGTTGGCTGCAGATGAACCTTGAATTTGATTTATCACAAATTGTTCGTTATAAAAACCAGGATTTACATTAAAAGTAACCGGTCCACTTATACCACAATAATTTAATGATTGTACAGCAGAGTTCACAGTTGAGAAATTAGCACCGCCACCTCCGATAGTATATATTCCTGTCAATGGACCCGAACATACAGTAATATCCTTATTTATAGTATCATTATCATTCCATAAATCTATCATTCCATTGGGAAGATTAGTCCATACTTTTATCGTATTGCTCATCCCTCCGTTAAAGTTAAAATTTCCGAGTACTTTTGAAATAGTATCTCCAGAAATAAGATTGCCTGCCCACACAACAGATGGTTGTATTATATCATTAACAGACCATTGTATAGATACAGCAGTTAAATTAGCTGAACCAAAATTTCTGATTACAGCCTTTACAGTCTGATTACCTGCATTAACCGGACTTATTGGTGCAGTAACAGCAGTAATACCTGCATCATTTGCAGGCAAATTAAATTCATCTGCACCTATATCAGGTGTTGTCAGATTTCTTATTTCACCATCAATATCTTCATTTACTGAAGTTAATGGAGTTGCTTTGGCATTTAACTCAAAATTTATTAAATGAAGATTTGTTGATGAGAAAAATCCTGGAATAACAGATATTGAATTTTGCTCTTTACCACTTAATGTCTTAAAACTATTCAGATTACTACAATCAGACCCCCAGTAAGCTAAATTAAGACCAGTAGTATATAAATTATTATAATTACTGATATTAATACCTGTTGAATTAACGGCATAATAAGCATAACTACCTCCTTTATTGCTGAATATATTGTTTATAATATTATTTAATGAACCAGCACTTGTATAGAAAGCATAAGAAGCTGAATTGCTGCCACTAATATTTACTGAGTTGTTGTAATAATTTGTATTTTTGTTATTTACATTATTAATTCCATATACATTGTATACAAAGGTTGTTCCATAAGTTTGAGAAACAAAATTATTACCCACAATCGAATTTCCTTCACCATTGTTACCACCTAAATTATTATTATTCATATCAATGCCATAAACCATAGCAGCTCCATTAAGGTGAATCTTATTCTTTGTAAAAATTCCATTATTAGTGTAATTAGCACTCAATGCATATACAAATCCACCATCTGCTTTGTTTTCAATTGTATTTGAAATAACCGATACACTATCCTGACGATTCATATAAATACCATAAAAAGAAAAATCTTTTATAATGTTATTACGGATTGAATTTTTACTATGGAGATTTCCACTATACCCATTTAAATAAATACCAATAGAACCATTTAATAATAAATTATTTTTAAATGTATTATGATTTAATCCAATTCCATCAGAAAAAATAAGTGCACACGAATAATCAGCATTGTAAGTTATAATTCCTTCAATAATACAGTTGGAAATTTCAATATGATTTGCCGCATTTGCTAATTCCATAACTCTTCCATAATTAGTTCCTCCAATAACAGATAATTTCATTTTTGTAAATTTAAAATAACTGCATCCATTAAACTTAATAGCCCATGTTTCAACAGAAGAGGTTGAGTAATGCAATATTACATCAGTACTATCTCCTGTAGCAGAAGTAAATGTAACGGTTGCATTTATACCCATTCCAGGTATAGCTCCAATAAGAAGTCTTTCATTATAAGTCCCTGAATCAACTAAAAAAACAACATTTCCACAAATACCTGCAGTATCCAGAGCTGTTAAAGCAGCATTGAACGATGGAAAATTCTTACCATTACCAATGGTAAAACTACCATTCATACAGACAGAAAATGTTTGAGTTGCTGTATCGTTAATTGCATAAATATCAGCTATATTATTCGGATTATACGTCCATACTTTGATTTTATGAATACCCCCGATAAATGGGATAGTTGCTATTTGATAAGGAATTGAAGATTGACCAGAACTTAAATTTCCAATCCAGTTTTGCGGTGTTTGAATAACACCATCTATTGACCAACCAATCATTGCAGAAGTTAAATTACCGCTTCCATAGTTTTTAATTAAAGCCTTTATTGGAGTATTAATCCCTGAAGGTATAGATCCTACAGGGGATGTTATCTGAGAAATTCCGGCATCAACAGCAGGAGTATTTGTTACTGTTACTATTACAGGAGTTTTCGGGCTGATACAACCTTGAACATTTTGCCGTATCTGCATGTTTGGGCGGTCAATAGAGTTAAACATTGCAGTAGGGTTGGTGCAAACATTAGTTAACTGACTCGTTCTGGCAGTCACTGAAATAAAGGATGTAGAAGTATATCTTGTTTTAGCATTATAGCTGGAACTTGAGTTGTTGAAACAAACATCAACTACAACATTATCAATACCATTCCAAATAAAAGGGGTTGTAAAAGTATGAGTATTCCATCCAATTACATCTATATATGAAGCAGCTGAATATACCGGAGTTGTTATACTATTGGCCCAGGCAGATTGTAACATATAATTCTGTGGTGTATGTCCCATCTTGATTTCAAAATTCTGAAGTGCACTACCCTGAGCTGTAGCAACATCAAATGCAACAGAGGTAAGTGGCCCACTGGTAATACCCAATGCATCCAATTCAGATTTTAAAATTAAAATCTGGTGTTTTGCACCCCAATAGGAATTCCCATAAGGAGCCGGATATGACGTATTTGTATTTACAGAAATTCCTGTCCCGATTGTTGCTAAAACGTTTTTACCGGTATTTGCAGCAACATAGAATGTATCCGTAGCAAAAAGATGAGGAGTTGTGAAAACAGCTCCTTGCCCAAAGCTTGTATTGCTATTGATATTATCAAACCAAAATAAAGAATCTGAAGAAATTGCAGTTAAATTAGCAGTTGTGCCATAAGGAATAGTAACTGCATTTGATAATGGTGCTAAAGGTGTAAATTTTGCCACGAAACTGTGATAAATTGTATCATTATTTGTAAATGGATCATTTGCCAGTTCTACCCAAGCAACTAATTGATAGGCTGAATCTGCAAATGGAGCAATTACATTTAAGGGTACGTTAAAGCTAATGTTTTTAATAGCAGCCGGATAAATAGTATCTGTTATTTGTTGAGAATGCACATTAATAAGGATTCCATTTAAATTCAGTCCGTATTTTGCAATCAAAACATTTTGTCCACCATATATAGTATCTGTTCCTTTATTTTGAACAACAATTTTAACCAATTCGCTGGATAAACCACAACCAGAATTAGGAGATAAAATACCAATTACTGATGCATCTTTATTGGTAGGATTTCCAAGATTAGCATTGATCATAAATCGTCCCATATCTGTAGTTTGGGTTAGATTACTACCGTTTAATGCAGCTGTATAGTAAGCATTTTTTCTTACAGGAAATTCTTTCTGAATCCCCAATGGATAAAAAGCTGAATAAAGAGTACTGATCTGTGCAATTCCTGCATAAAAATAATTATTGCTGGTAGTTGTAGCAGCAGGGTTAACAAATTCAAACCTTTTCCATGTATTGATGTCATTGGCAGTAATTGTTATGATTACAGAAGTATCAGCAACAACACCGTTTTTAAGAATAACTGCATACACTTGCCTCCCAATTGAATTAGAATCAACAATATAAACATTTATCGAAGGAATGGTTTTATTGCCATTTACATAAAATTTTGCAAGCATCATACCTGAAGCTGTTCCGAATCCTATTTTAGAATAGCTCGTCGAAGTATCCGCATAAGAAAATACCGTATCGGTAACGGTTTGCATAAAATTCATTTCGTTATTTGTCAATAAATCATCAGCAGGAACACTTACTTTAACATTATTTACGCCAAAATTTGGAGGAGAAAAACCTGAAAAACTAATAGTATCGTAAGCTCCCGGATGTATTGAGTCAATATTATATGTATTAGTAAAAGTATTACTTCCTGAAATACTTAAATTGACACTTAAATTGTATAAGGTATTTAAACCTCTGTTAAAAATTACTGATTTAACAAAATGAGGACTTCCAGCTATTTTGGGTAATTTTCCCAAAGTATAAAATGCTTTTACCTTCGCATCATTGGGAAATGATAAAAATTCATCTGCTCCAATACATGGGGTCATTATATTTCTGGTATCTCCGTCGATATCGTCACTAATCTCAGCAATTGGAGTCCCTTTATGATATAATAAAGGATTTTCAGCATGAAGATCTGTATTATTTATAAACCAGGCATCTATAGACATGGAGTTGCTATCTTTATTGCTTAATGCTTGCAAGGCTGTAAGATTTGCGGCAGATGTTCCTCCCCAGTAAGCTAAATTACTTCCGGTTGCATAAAGATTATTGTAATCGGAGTTAACAATAGCTGATATGGTCTCAATATAATAAGCATATCCACTTCCGGTATTGCTTAAAATATTATTTTTTAATTTAATAGTTGAACCATTTTTTACACGAAAAGAATAACTATTGCCGGAAGCACCTGATGTTATATTTACAGAATTGTGATAATAATTCTGGAAAGTTGAATTTTCACAATATAATCCGGAAATAGGAACGCTAGTACCCGATTGAGAAACAAAATTGTTTGCGATTATACCCGGTTGTGTTGCGGTATTATCACAATAATTAACAGAAATTCCATAGTTTATACCTGTACCCGGATTATGAATATTTACTTTATTATTACTGATTTTAAGTGTATTTTTAGAATAACTATTAAAAATACCATAAATCATTATAGTACTTGAACCAGGTTCAACAGTATTTGAAGTAATAGATACAGAATCCTGAAAAGTGGAATAAATTCCAAACGAAGAGCTGCCGATAATGGTATTTCCATCAATGATAGTTCCTTTTTCCAATGAAGTTGCAGAAGCACCATAAACATATATTCCATAATAACCATTTGAAATGATATTATTTCTGTAGATATTATAATTATCAAGCCCTGATGCATTATAAATACCAGCAGCAGTATTAGTTGTACTTACACTGCTATTAATAATATTATTTAAAATTCTGATATTATTCGCAGAGAATGCCAATTCAACAACTTTGGAAAAGGCTCCTCCGTTGTTTTGCAATGTTAGGTTCTTAATGATTATATTATCAGCACCGTTTAGCTTGAATACAAAATTATCATTAGCTCCTGCAGAAGAATAAATAAGTTTAACAGAAGTGCTATCCCCATTGGATGACTGAAAAGTAATGGTATTAGTTGCAGAGCTACCAAGAATCTGAGGAATTGATACATTTTCATTGTATGTCCCTGGCAAAATATTAAAAACAGTTGGACCACATACCCCTTTTAGAATTAAATCAGCAACTGCAAGATTAATACTTGCATAGTCTGCTGCTGTAGCTCCAATCGTATATGAACCATTTAAAGCAGTTATATAATTAATTAACAAAGTATCGTTTACAAAATTATTATCTATCTGTCCATTTGGATTGCTTACCCATACTTTAATAATATAGTTTATTCCTTGTACAAAAGTATAGTTTGATAATAAAACATTGGTTGAACTCAAATTAGGTAAATTCCCGGTATAATTAACTATAGGCTGATTAACTCCATTTAATGTCCAGTTAATACTAACTGAAGTCAATATATTTGCACCAAAATTTTTTAATTTTACAATAACATCAATAGCATTTCCGGAACAATTAACAACAGGGCTTTCTAAACTGATTATACCTGCATCATCAGCAAAAATCTGAAACTCATCTGCACCAATATCAGGTGTAGATGAATTACGTAACTCTCCATCAATATCATATAAAACACCTGAAACCGGAGTAGCTGCATTGTTTAGCATAATGCTATTTGAATGCAAATCAGTTAATGATATAAATCCCGGGTTTGCTGTGATAGAGTGTGCTTCAAAATTACTTGCAAGTTGCAATGCTGATAAATTGGTAATATTTGTATTCCAATAAGCTAAATTAGTTCCTGTAGTATATAAATTATTATAATCAGTGTTCACAAAAGGTGGCGGATTCATGTTATTAACATAATAAGCATAACCACCCCCTGTATTGCATAAATTATTATTAAGTAAATTCACATTTGAACCACCGTTTGTATAAAAGTTATAAGATGTTGAAGGATTACCTGACGTAATATTAACAGAATTATAGTAAAAATTCTGATAAATTCCATAACTGCTCATAATTCCATAAACACTTCCAGATATAGCCGATTGTGAAACAAAATTATTAGAGATAATACCCGGCTGGGATCCATGATTAGTACAATTAGACATAGTAATTCCAGCATTTCCGCTATTACCAATACTATAAACATACACTTTATTATTGCTGATGCTTAACAAATTACTGTGAGAATTGACTGATATCCCAGTAGGTCCAATAGCATTTGTACCATTTTCTACAATATTAGAATTAATTGTTACCGAATCCTGGTAATAAGAATAAATACCTGCATAATAAAAGCCATTAATGGTATTTCCTTCTATAATATTTCCTTTCTCACCTGAACCTGGTCCATAATTATTAATACCATAAAAGCCATTCAGTATCACATTATTTTTGTAAGTGTTATACTGTTCCTTAGTAGTAATACTATATGTTGTAATTCCGGAGCAATTAGATGTATTTATTGATGGTACAATAATTTTACAGCCTTCTATGGTATTATGACTTGCAGCATTCATTAATTCAATTCCATTTCCATAAGTAGTACCCTGAGCCTGAACACTTATATTTTTTATTTTAATATATTCAGCTCCATCAATTCTTATAACCCAGTTGTCAGTTGCATTACTTGCAGCATAAATTATTTTTACATCATTATTGTTTCCTGATTCCGATTCGAAAGTAATGGTATTTACAGCAGAAGTTCCAGGAATTATTGGTATCGTAAATTGTTGATATATACCCGGTTTTATTTTGAACACTACTGGTCCGTTTATACCACAATTCAATAAAGCTGTTAATGCATCATTTAATGTGTTATAATCTGAAGCTGAATTACCTACAGTATAAGTACCGCTTAATATCTGAGGACATCTGTAGAAAGACCCGTTAACGGTATCGTTCATATTATTATTATCAATACTGTCATTTGGCAAATCAGTCCATGCTTTAACAACATGATTACCATTTGAAATTGTAATATTTCCCAATAGTATTTCACTGGAAACCAAACCCTCCATCATATTTCCTGTCCAAGTTACAGATCCCTGATATATGCTATCCAATGACCAATGAACATTAGTTTTGCTTAAAATTGATGATCCGTAATTTTTCACTTTTACTTTTACAGGTATTGGTATAGTTGTAAATAGAATACCCGTAGGACTGGTAATTAAGCTTACCCCTGCATCATTAAGAAATACGGGAGTTATTATTGCTAACCTGATATCTGGCCGATAATTGGCAAAACTTAATGCAGGAGGAACTATAGGTCCTGTAAAAGTATAAGCCTTATCAGTACTTGGAGAATAGTAATATTTAATTGCCGCATTGGCATTTCCAGGTCTGTAAAATTCAACAAAAACCATTAAATCATTTTGTCCGCTATAAGCAAAGGAATCTACATTAAAATTATAGGTATCCCATCCGGTATTTCCTGTTATACTCTGTGTAAGCTTTGAGTAAACAAGAGTAGCACCGGTAATATCTGTATTATAAGCTGCGTAAGTAGTGGATACATTAGTATTTGCAGGGACTTCTTTAAGATATATCTTAAAACTGGCATTCCCTAAATTATAATTTCCAGTAGTTGCTTTATTCCAGGCTATTGATTTTATATACCCAGTTGCATTAATTTCAGAAGCTTTATACACAGATGCATTATAAGAATATAAATTGCTAGAAGTAGATGAAATTACTGAAATTGGTGCATACGAGGAGGTTAAAAGTCCTGTTCCTATTTCAACAATAAGTGGAATTTTCTTAATTATGAAACTATACGAATTTGAAATATTCTGATTTGCATATTGGTCTGTAGCAATAATTTTATAGGAAATTGTCGTATTATAGGTATACGAAGGTATTTCTCCTATATAAGAACTGTCAGAAATGTTTGTCATTGCTATAATATTATCACTTCCGCCATTCACATTATAAACCAGATTAGCTGAAGTAATAGCTGAAGCATCCGAAATAAATGCTTTAATCAAAAATGGACCGGTATTGGTAACACTATCCTTAATGATAGGTGTTTTGAAAGTTATTTTAGGATCATCAATTTCATTTACTGAAGCTACAACTTTAATATCATCTAACAACCAACCATATCTGCCTTCTCCTCCTATCGTACCTCCATCTGAAATACAGAATCTTAGTTTAACATTAGCCTGATTTGAAATTAAAGATGACATATTAAATATCTCATAAGTCCACCAGCTATTAGTTGGTAATGTTAGAGTATCTCCAGGTTTCCAAAGTGTACCGTAACAATTTTCGCTAAATTTATTAAGTAATGTAAACACTCCATTTCCACGATAATACGAATTTGTAACTATCTGCCAATTAG
The DNA here is from genome assembly GCA_964646395.1 of uncultured Bacteroides sp. Classification (GTDB taxonomy): domain Bacteria; phylum Bacteroidota; class Bacteroidia; order Bacteroidales; family JACABE01; genus JACABE01. The sequence goes on along the minus strand of CAZYEM010000002.1, from coordinate 26,460 downwards.
TTCCTCCATCTATTGAATATTGTATAAAGCCACCATCCTGAACTAATAATTTACAAATTTGTGCAAATTTTAAAGACACATTGTTGTATCCTATTGTACTAAATGAAATAGTGGTTAAATAAGTTGTTTTTGAATCCTGCACTCTGGAGGAATCAGACCTAAGACCTGAGCTTTTTAATTTTGTAGAAATTGCCCAGGGATTTCCACCTGCAGGGATTGATGAACTTGAAAGACTATCATCTAATGATGGAAGTTCAAAATCCTCGTGAAAAGCAATTATCGTTTGTGCTGGCAAATATAAAGTCAACAAAACAACAAGTAAAAGTAAAAATATTCTTTTCATAATGGTGTGTTTATTATTTAAATTTATTATTTGATTTCAATTTCTAATATTATTTATTTATAAGCATTTTCTTTGTAATACGATTCTCTTTATATAGGATAGAATAATAGTAAATACCAGCTGTCAAGTCATTTAAATTGAGTTCAATGATGTGTGTCCCAACTTCAACTTTCTCCTTTCTTGAGTATATATTTTGCCCATATAGATTTACAATATCAAAGCTTATTTCGGATATTTCTGGCACACAATATGCTATACTTGTTTTGCCTGTAGTTGGATTTGGCATATTTTGTCCAAGCCAGAAATTACTTCCATTCAATTCACTAATTCCAACAAAAATCAAGACAGTTGGAATACTTGTACAATTGGCATTTGACGCAATTACAGATAATTGACCATAAGTTGCATTATTTGCAAAATCCAATGTTACCATTCTGCTTCCATTTCCATTTATAGTAACTCCAGTTCCTGAATATGACCATGTGTAAATAGTTGCATTTGGTACACTATCAACAGAATAAGAAATTCCTGTTTGTCCGGGAATTGGATTTGTGGAACCAATTATAGCAGTTGGTGGTGGAATGTTGCAAATAGAAATTGTTTTAGTATTTTTATTATTTAACAGATATGCATCATTAGCTAATGTAGTAAATGCTGACAATAAAAATGAAGTCCCAACTGGTGCTGTCATAAAAGTACTAAATGTATAATGTGCAGTATCACCATAATTTAAAGGTAATATTCCTGTCCAGATGCCGGTTACCGGAACTTGTGTGCCTCTCTGATATGAAAGAGGTACAGATGTAAGCGGAGTAGTTCCGAAATTCTTTATAACAACTTTGGGATAATATATCTGGCCTGAATTTACATAAGCTCCCGGCTCTGATATATCTGTTATCCCAACATCATTTAAGGCTGGATTAATACTGATAAAATTAATAGCAGTATCATTTTGAGTATATATATCTCCAACAACTGAAGTATAAGCACGAATCGTATAATCCTGAATCCCAGCTTTAAATGTTTGTAAAAATGAATAGTTAGTAGTTGCACCCGATAAAATGGAAGTATTAATAGTTGCTGTAACAACGCTACCATTAGCCACCTGATATTTAACAGGAATACTATTTAAAGTAGTTGTTCCGAAGTTTTTAACAGTTACAGTAACCGTAACAGTATCACCGATCAAAGAGTTTGAAACCGGTGAATTTATTGCAATTACACCAGCATCAGTTGGAATTGGAGCCAACGTTAATTCAAAATCATCTATTGCCCAGCCTTTCTGGGTAATACTACTATTCCCCGAAGCAAATAAAAATCTGAATTGAATAGTATTTCCTAAATTATTTAAACTTTTAATATTGAATTTTGAAAGTTTCCATATAGTATCTGAACCTACCCATTTATTTGAAATATCATTATACCAGTTTGAAGCATTCGTATCATTCTGAACACCTAATGTAAGCCAAACTCCATTTACATTTTTATATTCTATTTGTCCATTTGCACCATTAATACCCGTGCCAAATTGCCTCCATTGCCAGAATTTTAAAGTATCCGGTTGTAAAACAGAAATATCAATTACCGGTGTATACAAATAACTGTTATTATTTGATAAATAATTACCACTTAATTTAGTAACCCAAGCATTAACAGGACTATGAACTGCATTAAGCGAAGAAAATGCTGAATTTGGAATACCTTGTTCCCACAAATTATTAATAGCAACCCCATTTAAATTATCAGAAGCATACCAATATTTATTTGTTTCAAAATTATCTGAGTATGGAGGAATTGTAAGATATTCCTTAAATACTTTTATACTTATAGTATCATTTATTTGATTAATATCTCCAGGAATTCCTGAAGTAAATGCTTTAATATTATTCATTCCATTATTTAAAGTAATATTCTGAAACATAGAATCTACCGCTAATGATGGCAAAGAACCTGACCAGTTTTGTGTAATTACAGGATTATTATTTACTGAATAATTAACTGTAGCAGCTGTTAATGTATCATTTCCATAGTTTCTAATAAAAAATTGAGGCATCTGTGAAGTTGATGCATAATATGGTATTAATAAATCCATTCCGTTCATCTCACAAATACCGCCATCCTGTGGAATAGGTGGAATAATATTAACGGTATAGTCCTCAGTTTCTCCATAAGAATAGGAATTGCATGGTAATGCATTATTATCATTATCAACTACGATCCTCATTCTTGAAAAACCGGGTATAGCTGTGAAAGGAATACCAACATAACCCGTTAAGGTTGAATTACCATTTCCATAAAAAGAACCTGTAAATACAAGTTCTTCGGGTAAATCCCAGTTTCCATTATGATTATAATCGATATAGGCTTTAACTTTGCCAGAATAGGAAGCATTCGAAAAAATTACACTTAAACTTATCGGATAACTTATACCTGGTTGAACTATTGCCGGTGTCAGACTTGTATAATCATTATACGATTGATTTGCAGATGGATTATTTAAAACAGGAAGTGCATTCCCATGATTTATTCCGGCAAATATTACTTGTCCTAAATCTTCATCTCCACTATTAATTGCATAAGACGTACAATAAATGAAAGGATTATTTATGATTATTTTCTTTATTGTATCATTTTGATGAGTTGCATCGCCTGCTAAGTCAGTCCATGCTTTAACAGAGAATACCTGTGGCTGAATATTGGAACTTAAATCAACAGTTTGATTGAATGAATATTCCAACGTATTTCCTGAAGCAATACTAGCTGTTATTATTTCACTTACTTCCGCATTTGCCCCTGATTTATATTTAACAGGAATATTGCTGATTGGCGAACTTCCATAGTTTCTGATAATTATCTTAACAGTATCATGATTTGTTAAATTTATTCCTGTAACTGGAGTTACGATTGAGGTTACTCCTGCATCCAAAGCAGGTTGTGCACCAACATTCACTACAGCTGCAACTCTCTGGCTTACACATCCGGCAATATTTCCAACTATTTTAATATTCGGACGGTTATATGACAAATATCCATTTCCTGCTGGTGGTAAATTGTCAGAAGTAAAATATTGATGTGAACCTAATGTTGTTGATGAATAATAGAAAAGCGGAGAAGGATTTGATCCTGTTCCTCCTGAATTTACTTCACAAAGCACTAATAAATTGTCTGATGTATAATCAAAAGCAGATGTCAGACTTATAGAATTCCATCCATTGATACTAAATTGATATGAACCATCATAAACCAGACTGGCATTATTGATTAAATTTGCCCAGCTGTTAACATTCATAATACTTTGAGATGTTTGTAAAAGATAAATTTTCACAGGCACATTGGATGCAACAGCATTCGTAACATTCCATTGTAATTCATTTATTATACCATATCCACCTATCTCACTAGCTTTATATATAGAAGCACTTCGCGTAAAACCCCAATTAGTTGAGAATGGATAAGCCTGAATATTTGCTGAATTACCGATACTTGCTTGAAATACTGCGTTTGAATTGGCCTCAACAAAAAAAGTATCAGATGCAAATAATACAGGCGTATTATAAGAATTGCCTGTAAATAAAGGAGTTCCTGAAATAGCAACATCAAACCATTTCAGTGGATCATTTGTAGCTGAAGTTGCATTTAAAGTTGCACTTGTTGCATAGGGAATACTTAAATTGGATGTAACAGGATTCTGTGGTGTATGTAATGACTTAACAGTTATTGAGTTTGTATCATTATTGTGAATATTATCATTGTTTAAATTAACCCAGGCTCTAATCGCATAAAGTGAATCGTTGGTTGTAACCACCAGATCTACTTTTGAAGAAAAAGAATAAAGATAACTTCCTCCAACAGGGATAGTAGCATTTATAGTTTCTGTAACAACAGCTGTACTTCCAATTTTTTTATAGCTTGCTGAAAGTCCACCATTTATTGCCATTATCCCTTGATTTACTATCAACACTTTAACAGTATCGTTACTTAAACCACATCCCCCCTGAATTGGAGTAATTGAAGCCAGTTGAGCATCAAATAATGGTGTTCCAACAATATTCTTACAACTCTGATTGTTAAATGTATAAGTATCTCCAGTTAAATTGGTATAAGCACAAATGTTATTATTTCCTGCAACTACTGTCATATTCAAAGGAAAAGTAACAGTATCAGTACCATTAAAAGGTATTGAACCATTATAAACTAAATTTACAGGAGGATTATTATTTAAAACATAGCTAACAGTCATTGAGGTAATCGGACTTGTCCCGAAATTTTTCACTATAACTTTTACGGGAATGGAAGCAGCTTCTAGTTCAACAATTGCCGGACTGTAAATAAAAGTAACCCCTGCATCATTTTGAAGTAATGTAACTTCATCAGCTCCAATTGTAGGATGCATCAAATCTCTTGTTGACCCATCAATATCATCGGTAATTCCTGCAACCGGAGTTCCCAGATTACTTAAAGAAGTTGAGAGTAGATGTAAATCTGTAGGAGATGAAAATAATGGATTTAGTGAAACTGAGTTAAAATCATTAACACTAACAGATTGTAAAGCTGCTAAATTACCAGCAGCACCATTCCAGTATCCCAACACACCACCTGTCGTAAAAATATTGTTGTAATTTGACAAAACAATTGCAGCTGTATTTTGAATATAATAAGCATAACCACCTCCGGTATTTACAATATTATTATTAAGAAATTTCAAATCGGAACCACCGCCGGCAACATACAAAGCATGACTGTTTGCAATTGAAGGAGAAACTGTATTTAAGGAATTGTAATAAAAATTCTGATAAGTTGAATAAGCTGAATATAAGCCATAATTAGTTGTTGTAGCTGTACCACCAGTCAATGCAATCATATTGTTGGCTATTAAGCCTCGTGAAGTTGGAGTTCCAATGCAATTATAAAGATAAAGTCCATATTGAGATTTGGATGTAGTTATAATAATTTTATTTTTCAAAATCTGACTTGCATTATAATTATATGCAATATTTAAACCGTAAATATTATTATTAGCTGAATTTGAACTAACCTCATTACCAATAATTTTAACAGAATCCTGATACCATGAATATATGCCGTGAGAATAAAAATTATAAATTTTATTACCAAATATTTCTGTTCCTTTTTTTAAATTTGAAATATTACTTCCATTTGTATATATTCCACGATCACCATTTAATATTCTATTATTAAGGTATTTATTATAATAATTTGGTGCAGGATTGTCATTAATACCTGTATGTGAGTAAATTCCATCATTTACAGGCATTTCAATAATATTATTTGCTATCAAATTATTACAAGCCCCATTATTTAAAACAACAACATTCCCATAAACAGAACCTAAGGTTTTAAGTGTTATTTTCTCAAATCTTATAAAGTCAGCACTATCAAGAAGTAATATATAGTTATTGTTTATATTGTTAGGTGAAAATTGCATTTTTACTTTCGTACTATCATTGCTTGCCGAACGAAAAGTAATGGTATTGAAAACAGAAGCACCTGCAATTTCAGGAATCCTTAGCTGTTCATTATAAGTACCAATGTCAGCTAAGAAAGTCACACTTCCGCAAACCCCTCCTATTTTTAATGCATTAACTGCTGCATTAAAAGTTGGGAAATCATGGTAAATGCCACCGCTTGTATCACCAATTGTATAAGTACCATTCATACATGCTGTAAAACATGTATTTGCCAATGTGTCATTTGATGCAATACTGTCAATTGCTACACTGTTAGGATTCTTTGTCCAGGCTTTGATACAATATAATCCTCCGTTAAATATTTCATTAGCAATTGTAATAACTGTATCATGCCCAGTTGAAAGATTCCCTGTAAAATGATAAGCTGGTTTTGTAATATTATTTAAAGTCCATGCAATTGTAGCACTTGTTAAATTAGCAAGTCCATAATTTTTTATTTTAACTCTTACTGTAGTAGATATGCCAGAAGGAACAGAGGAAGAAGGATTTATCAAAGCTGTGATTCCTGCATCATTTTGTGGTGGAAGGCTAACATTCACAATTACAGCTTTTCTAGGAGAACTTGTGCAACCATTTTTTATGCTGGTTATTTTAATATTAGGTCTTTTGCTATAACTCGCGGGATTTCCTCCTGTTGTGCAAACTCCTCCATAGTTGGAATGATAACTAAGTGTTGAAATATAAGGCGTTGATGTTTGATTTACAATTGCAGATCCATCCGACCAATCTGAACCAACAATATTGTTATCAAAACAAGTTTGAATTACAATATTACTTAAACCATCCCAAAATACAGGTGTTGAAAAATTATGATTATTCCATCCAATAACATCAATATAATGTGGAGTAAAATAAACCGGAGTTAAACCTGTAATAAATGCTGTTAACGAAGACGTTGCTGTAAATCCGATGCTTATATTTAAGTTTAACATATGTGAACCTGTTGCCGGAACACCGTAAGTTGTAGCTAACGAAGGTGATACAACATCAAAAGCGACAGATGTCAGTTCACCTGCCTGTAATCCCATAGCTTGTAATTCTGAAGCCAGAATTAAATATTGTTCTTTAGATCCTGAATTATAATTAGCATAAGGAGTTGGATTAGTCTGATAAGTATTAATCAGCGTTCCTGTTCCGATAATTTTTGAAACAGGATAATTGTTGTTTGCTTCTACATAAAATGTATCAGTTGTATAAAGTAAAAACGGAGTTGTAAAAGGTGTACCTTGACCAATAATATTTCCACCAATTTGCTCATCATACCAGTTAATATTTCCATTAGCATTTGAAACACTTAATGTTGCTGAGTTACCATTTGTTATAGTTACATTATTGGAAATTGGTATAGGTGGTGTTTTAAGTGAAAATATTGAATCTTTTACCAATGTATCGTTGCTATGTAAAACATCTGCAGGAGTATATACTTTAGCAGTAACTTTAATTATTCTATCATTTATAGGAGCAGCAAAATTTGCAGGTGTATTAAATGTATATTCCAGCGTATCAAAAGGTAATATCGTTAAATTAAGAACTTCGGGTATTGTAAAAGTTCCATTATCAAGCTTATAAGAAACCGTTGTATTGCTGGAATTCAATGGATTACTTCCATGATTAAATATTTTAACTTTAATAGGCACCTGATATAATGCACAACCAGATGGAGTACTTATATTACAAATACCAGCCTCATAAGCCGGAACAGTTACATTTGCAATAACTGGCACTCTTGCACTTGCACAACCTTCATTGCTGATTTTTATTTTAATATCTGGTCTTGAATAGGAAGTAACTCCAATACCAGTAGCCGGAGTATTATTTGCATTGGTTGTATGATGACTTCCAGCACTTGCTGTGGTATAAGCAAAATATGGAGATATATTACCCGAACCTCCATAATTAGCTTCACAAAGTACCAATAAGTTTCCTGTAGTATATTTAAAAGTATTAACCAGATTTATTGTTTTCCATCCGGGAATATCAAAAATTTGAGTACCATCATATACAAGAGATGCTCCACTTATTAAATTTGCCCAGGTTTCGGGAATTAAACTTGCTTGAGAAATCTGTTTTAAATAAATCTTAACTGGTATGTTGGTAGCAGAGGGAGTAATAACATTCCATCCCAACTGACTTATTACTCCATATCCACCAACTTCTGTATCAAGATAAACTGAAGCACTTGTGGTATAACCCCAACCTGTATAAAAAGGAGGTGCCTGATTTGATAATCCTGTTCCGATTATGGGATATGATAAACTATTCGTATTTGATTCAACATAAAAAGTATCTGTTGCCAATAAATTTGGAGTAGCGAATAAAGAACCGATATTTAATATATTAGAACTTGAAATAGCATCATACCAGAATATGGGGCTGTTTGAAGAAGCATTTAAAATAACAGAAGTACCATATAATGTAGTTGCATTATTAACATTCGGAGCAATAGGTTTATACAGTGAATTTACAGTCAATGTTGAACTTGAATCGTTTGCGTGAGCATAATCAGTAGTCAAATCTGTCCATACTTTTAATGTATAAGATGTATCATTTAATGATGGTGAACCTGATAGATTGGCTTTTGTATTAAATACATAGTGAATCGTATCATTTGAATTTATACTTCTGTCTATCAATTCTGAAACAATACTAGTATTGTCGAGTTTGTAATGTGCAGTTATTGTATTTGGCATTATTGTGTTACTACCCACGCTCTTAATAACAACTTTTACATCTTCTGCAGATGAAAGTCCACAACTTCCATTGGGTTTCAAAACAGCTATCAACGCAGCATCATACAAAGGAGGTGTAAATTCATCTGCACCAATACAAGGTGGATTTGTACGGGTTTCTCCGTCAATATCAGATAAAATATCAGATAAATAGACCCCTTTACCTTTTAGCAAACCATTAAATGTATGTAAATCAGATAAACTGATTGAGTTTGGATTTACAGAAATTGAACTGGAATCTTTAAAACTTGCTGCGATTAAAGTATTGATATCTGTATAAAAATTTGTATTCCAGAATGCTAAATTATTACCGTTTGAAAAATAATTATTATAATCAGATGAGGTTACAGAGAGTCCATCCAGATAAACCGCTAACTTATTACTGTATATATTGTTGTTTTTCAATTCAATGCCAAATGATGAACTTGCTATATTAACACCTCTTGTTTCAGTTTCATTGCTACCAGTAACAACAACAGAATTGGCAAAAACTTTATATTTGGTTACCGAATTGAATCTAATTCCATAAGTAATTCCGTTACCGTTTAATAAGCTTATAAAGTTATTGGCAATCAACCCCTTGGCAGTATCATTGGATATTGAGCTTTCAACCAATATACCATACATATTTACTCCTCCAATTAAATTGATAGTATTTTTTGTAATAGCATTTAAAATATTAGCATATTGCAAATAGATCCCATATTTATTGCCTGAGCTAACAAAAGAAGAATTTACTGTATTTGAATCTATTATTGTAGAATCAACATATTGATTATAAATTCCATAAACAAATGAATTGTTTATGACATTATTTTTAATGATAGTATTTTTCAATTTTATAAGAGCAAGACCTTTAAGTGAAATAGCAGTAGATCCTTTTGTAAATAAATTCTTTTGAATAGTATTCCTTGTATTCGGGTTTGTACCTCCTTCAATATTTACAAGCGACTGACTTGCAGCAGCACCCGAATATCCCTGAAAAATATTCCCGATTAATTTATTATTGGTTGCACCATTTGCAAATATAACTGCTACTGAGTATAATGAATCAGAAGGTGCAAATTTTATGTTTTTAAATGTTATAAAATCGGCTCCATTCAATTTAACTATCCAGTTAGAAGTACTTTGGGAAATACGGTTGAGAATTACAGTAGTACTGTCATTAGTTGCAGATTGAAAGGTTATTGTGTTTATTGCTGAAGCACCGGCTATTTCAGAAATTGTTAACTGATCTGAATAAGCCCCGGCAGTAACATTAAATACAACAGGACCATTAACACCACATTGAGATAAACCCGTATATGCATCTGTAAATGATGGAAAATCGGCTCCTGATCCTCCAATTGTATAAGTACCGTTCAAAGGTCCCGAACAAGCATAAAATGAATAAAATAAAGTATCATTCAGATTATTCTGATCTAAACTGTCATTGGGCATTTCAGTCCATATTTTTAAAACATGAAATCCTACCGGCAAATTAAGATTTCCTACAGTATAACTATAAGTAGAATCTTTTAACAAATTACCTGTCCATATACTTGAAACAGCTGCATTCCCATCAATAGTATATATAACATTTGCTTTGGTTAATGCCGAACTGCCATAATTTTTTATTTTTGCTGTAACATTAAATGCTATTCCAGCATTTACTCCACCTACAGGACTCGTTATTTGAGAAATTCCGGCATCCTGTGTTGGCAAAGGAAAACTAACAAAACCAACGGTAATATTAGGTCGTTGAGCATTTATTGTTCCTGTGGTTGTTATGTATGAGGCAAAAAACTGATGCAAACCATTTGTTACTGTTGAATAATAAAATGAAGGAGAAGCCGGAGCTCCAGTTCCTCCGTAATTGGTTTCACATAAAACCATCAGATTCCCTGAATTATAATTAAAAGGAGTAGAAAGATTAATTGTCTTCCATCCGGAAGAATTAAAAATCTGATTACCATTGTATACCATTACAGCTCCGGATATCAGATTTTCCCAAGTATCAGCCGTCATTAAAGAAGAAGTAGTTTGTTTTATATATATTTTTAAAGGTAAATTTAACGAAGCCTGAGCAGACGAAACATTCCATTGTAATTGATTGATTAAACCATATTTATTGATATTTGAAAATAAATATAGTGATGCACTTTTGGTATTGTCAGCATTTGATTTAAATGGGTAATTCTGATTTGTTGAACCTGAACCAACAATTACATTTCCTCCCGAAGAATATTTTGTAAAAAATGATAAATAACCAGAAATAGGATTTGTCATCATATTATGTGATGCTGAAGAATCTTTAGCGGTAATAGTATAGAATATTTTTTTACCATATCCCACAAAAGGTATTCCTGCAGTATATAAACTGTCAATAACAGCTGACCTAATCATTCCTAAATGATTAAAAGCGCCGTTACCCACTTTGTATGAAATAAAAACTGTATCAATACCTGAAAAATCACTTACGTAAGCAGAAACGGTATAAGGTCCACCATAATAAGCTGTATCAGTTGGATAAGAAATCATTGAGATTAAAGGTAAATCCAATTCAGTTGGATTCATTGTTACTTTAATATCGTCTAACAACCAGCCGTATCTTCCAGCACCACTGATATTTCCGCTTCCCGAAAATTTGAATCTGATTTTTACATTTGACTGATTTGCTACTAAAGAGGAAATATCAAACTTCTCATTTCGCCACCAGGTGTTATTCGGTTTAATAAGTGTATCACCTGGACTCCAGTTATTTCCATACGAATTCTCACTAAATTTATTCAAAGCCATTACACCATTACCTTTATACTGAGCAGTTCCAAGTGTAATCCAGTTTATTCCTCCATTGGTTGAAACTTCAATTTGTGCTCCATCCGTAATATACAATTTGCAAATCTGAGCAAATTCAAGAATTACATAATTGTTTCCTATAGTAGAAAATGAATTTGTTGTCAGATAAATTGTTTTCCCGTTTTGAACTCTGTTAGAATCTGATTTTATACCTGATTTGAATAACTTACTTGAAAGTGACCATGGTATAAAATTGGTTGTAGGATTCCCTGCCTCATCAGCCGAAGATAATAAACTATCTCCACCTGAGGGTAATTCGAAATTTTCGTGAAAAACAATAGTTTGACCAGAAACAAATAAACCAAAGGTTATAGTTACTATAAATACAATTATTCTCTTCATACTTAGATTTTTATACAAATTTGAATTTGTAAGATAATATACTTTTAGATTCAAAATAAACAGTTAATCTATTAATTAACTACCATTTTCTTTACAAGTCGTTTGCCTTTAAATTCGATAGTATAATAATAAATACCTGCTGATAAATCTTTGATATTTATGCTAATCAAATGTTTTCCAACATCATCAATACTATTCAATGAATACACAGCTTGTCCAAACAAATTCATAATATCAAACTTAACTTCACCTGATTCAGGCAGGTTATATTCAATATTTGCTATTTCGGTAGTAGGATTTGGCATATTCTGTCCAAGCCATAATTTATCTTTTCCAAAATCGTCAATAGCATTCATAATTGTAACGGTCTTATAAACAGTATCATTTTGTTTATATGCATCGTTTGCTAAAGCAGTATAAGCCCTGAATCCAAATGAACTTCCCAACGGAACATTCATTATAGTTAAAAATGTATATTCAACCGTATTGCCAGCAGCTAAACTACCAGTCCATGTTTCATTAACAGCGGGAGATGAACCTCTTCTATATGATAATGGGATTAATGTTTTTGTATCGGTACCAAAATTTTTAATAACTACTTTAACATCAATATTTCCTGTATTTACAGCAAGAGCTGGCTGAAGTATCTCTATAATACCAACATCATTTGCAGCTGGATTTACAACAACATTTTTGCAGGTTTTGTCATTTTGAATATAAATGTCATTAACAACTGCAGTATAAGCACATATATCAAAATCAGTAATATTTCCAATCAGTAATGATTGAGAAAATGTAAAGTTCACGGATGAATCTGGAGCAAGCGGACCTGCAATGATTCCTGTTTGAACACTCCCACTTCCAATTTGGTACTTTACAGGAATATTAGTTAATGAAACTGTTCCAAAATTCTTAACAGTAACACCAACATTAATATTATCACCAACAATGGAGAACGAGGCAGGTGAATTTATTGCAGTTACACCGGCATCATTTGATGAGGGAGCTAATGTTAATTCAAAATCATCGATAGCCCAACCTTTTTTCGGATTATTTATCGTACCTGAATTAAATACAAATCTGAATTGAAGTTTATTTCCAATATTACTTATATTTTTTACACAATATTTAGATTGAGTCCAAACGGAATCAATCCCAATCCAGTTATTAAGTGCATTATACCAGTTAGTTGAATTTGTATCATTCTGAATTCCCAATTGATTCCAAATTCCATTTGCGTTTAAGTATTCAATATATGAAGTTGATCCAAAATTAAATTCCCGCCATTGCCAGAACTTTAAAGTGTCGGCCTTCATAATTGAAACATCAAATACAGGAGTATACAAAACGCTTAAATTGTTTGTTGAATAATTTCCATTTAATTGAGTAATCCAAACATTAACAGGACTATGAGCTGAATTAAGAGTAGAATATGGAGTTAATGGAGCACCTTGTTCCCATAGGTTATTAATTGCAAAACTCCATAAAGTGTCTGTTGGAAACCAATATTTGTTGGTTTCAAAATTATCAAAATAAGGAGGCGTAGTTGAATATTCTTTAAATACTTTTAAATGAATTGTATCATTAAACTGATTACTATCATTTGCAATACCATCTAAATATGAAGTTATTGTATTCATACCTGTTTGTAGTGTAAAGGTATGGTTTAGTGAATCTTCAGCCAAATATGGTAAATTACCATTCCAAATCTGAGTTGTTACAGGAGAATTATTTAAAGTATAATTAATATTCGCATTCGTTAATGTATCAGTACCCTCATTTCTGATAAAGAAATATGGGCTTACTACAGCTGATACATTAAAAGGAACAAAAGAGCCGATATTACTTACTTTACTTAAACCTCCATCGTGAGCTAAAGGAAGATTTATATTAACGGTATAATCTTCTGTTTCTCCATAAGAATATGATCCGCATGGGAATGCATTGTTATTATTATCAACTACTATTCTCATTCTGCACAAACCAAACAAAGCAGAATCCGGAACATTAACTGAACCTGTTACTGTTGTATTTCCATTTCCGTTGTATTGTGCTGAAAATGCCAATTCCCCGGGCAAATCCCAAACACCGTTTTGATTATAGTCTATATATGCATTTGCTTTTCCCGAAAAACCACCGTCTGAAAAAATAATACTTAATGATATCGGATAACTTACTCCTCTTCGTATTTGTGCAGGTGCTAAAGCCGTGTAATTATTATATGTCTGATTAGCTGAAGAATTATTATAAATCGGAAAAGAATTACCATTATTAATTCCTGCAAACTTAACATTTCCTAAATCATCATTACCACTATTATTAGCTGCCGAAACACAATATATAATAGAATTATTAATAATTGATTTCTTTGCTGTATCATTTTGAAAAGTTGGATCTCCAATTAAATCAGTCCATGCTGTAATATTGAATGTTGCACTTTGGTTATATAAATATAAATTTACAGTTTGAGCAAATGTATATAGTTTTGAACCACCACTTAAAATAGTATCAGTCATAATTTCTGAAACTACGGTATTATTTCCTAATCTGTACTTTACAGGAATATTAAAAACAGGGGAATAGCCATAATTTTTAACCAGCACTTTTACTGTATCATGAGAAGATAAATTTGTTCCAGTTGATGGTTTTATTATTGAACCTATTCCTGCATCAATTGAAGCCTGAGCACCAACATTTATATTTACAGCAACTCTCTGGCTTGCACAACCTGCAATATATCCGGAAATCTTAATATTTGGTCTGGAAGCATATATAACTCCTACACCTGTTGGTGGTGCGTAATCAGCTTTAAACACCTGATGGAATTTGGATCCTGCTACGCCTGTTTGTCTGAAAATAGCAGAAGGATATATTCCTGTTCCTCCAAAATTAGCTTCACAAATTACCATCAGATTACCTGAATTATAATAATATGGATTTATAAAATCAATGGAATTCCAACCTGTAGTGCTAAACATTTTATCTCCATCATAAACCAATGTAGCTCCATTGAGTAAATCAGACAAAGTATCAGGAATCATAAACGATTGTGAAGTTTGTTTTACATAAACTTTAATAGGAATTACATTTACTGTATCTGCTAAAAAAGCATCCCAACTCAATTTGTTTACAAATCCATAACCACCGATTTCAGTTGCATTATATATTGAAACACTTCTCGTAAATCCGTTAAGCGTGCTGAATGGTTCGCCAGCGGTATTTGGTCCTGTTCCAACGATATTATTAAATGGATTGGTAGAATTAGCCTCAACATAAAATGTATCTGAAGCAAATAACATTGGTGTAATATATGGATTTCCATCAAATAATGATAAACCACCATTTGAAGTATCAAACCATTTCAAAGGAATATTATTTGGTGATGATGCAGATAAAACCGCAGCAGTAGCGTAAGGAATACTTAAATTACTTATTACAACAGGATTTGAAGGTGTATGAAGTGAGGATACTTTAATAGTATCTGCATCATTGCTTTGTATATTATCATTAGCAAGTGTTATCCAGGTTTTAATTTTAAATAATGAATCTGAAGTCGTAACTCCCAGATTTACAAGTGTGTTAAATTTATAAATTAAACTGCTTCCTACTGCTATGTTTGCATTCACTATTTCTGTCACAATAGTACTTCCACCTAATTTCTGATAATTTGCTGTTAAAGAACCATTTATAGGCATAATTCCATTATTTGCAATTAATATAATAACAGTATCTGTTGCTAAATTACATCCTTCCTGTATTGGAAATATACCAGCTAATTTTGCATCAAAAATTGGAGAACTAACAAATGTCTTACAGGTCTGATTGTTAAAGGTATTACTATCACCTGTTAATGTTGTATAAACACATATTGTATTGTTACCGGCAATTGCAGTAATATTTAAAGGGAAAACAACGGTATCAACTCCCTGATATGGAATAGTACCATTGTATGAAAAACTTACAGGATTTCCATTGTTTACAACATAACTAACAGTCAATGAAGTAATCGGACTTGTCCCATAGTTTTTGACTGCAACTTTTATAGGAAAACTACTGCCTTCAACTTCAAAGTCATTAGGACTAGCAATAAAGCTAACTCCTGCATCTTGTTGCAACAATGGTATTTCATGAGCTCCGATACATGGATGTGCTAAGTCTCTTGATTTTCCATCAATATCTGTAGTAACAGCAGCAACCGGTGTTCCTAAAGCACTTAAAGCTGTAGTATTAAGATGTAAATCAGTTAATGAGGCGAATGTTGGATTAAGAGAAACTGAATTCGCATTTTTGGTACTTGCTGTTTGCAAATCAATTAATCCAGGTTGATTTGTATTCCAGTAACCCAGAAAACTCCCGCTTGTATAAATATTGTTGTATTCAGATTGAACAATAGCAGCCGGAGTCTGAACATAATAGGCATAACCACCCCCTTTATTTACAAAAATATTATTTTTAAATGTAAGATCATTACCTTGTACAACAAATAAAGATCTTCCACTTGTAATTGATGGAACGCTAACACTGATAGTATTATAGAAATAATCAGTAAATGCTGAAATGGCAGGATATAAACCATAATTACTTGAAGTTGATGAACCTCCTGATAGTGAAACCATATTGTTTGCAACCAATCCCCGGGCTGAAGCCGATGCAATATTATTATAAGTATATAATCCGTATTGATGTGATGGCGATGTAAGAGTTATTTTATTATTTAAAATCTGAACTGCATATTTATTTGAACCGGAATATAAAGCGTAGATTGCCGTCCCTATTAATCCACTTGAAATTAACTCGTTATCAGTAATCTTGATAGAATCGTTATATGAGGCATTAATTCCATAATTTCCAAAATTCAACAATTTATTCCCTCTGATTTCTGTTCCATTAATTATCTTAGTTGAAGTTCCACTTGATGTATATAACCCAATGTATCCATTTAAAATTCTATTATTTAAATATTTATTATTATGATCGTTGCCATTATGATCATAAATACAAGCATTATAAGGACTTGAGTTATTCGGCATTTCAACACTATTATTTGAGATAATATTATTGCAAGCTCCGTTATCAAGTTCAATCCCATAACCATAAGTAGGATCTGTTGATTTTATGGTCATTTTTTCAATTCTGATAAAATCAGCACTATCAAGTTTTAAAGTGTAATTATTTGTTGAATTTCCGGCATACTGCAATACAACTTTAGTGCTATCATTACTTGCCGAACGGAAAGTAATGGTTGAAGATGCAGAAGCTCCTAATATTTCAGGAATTCTTACTTGTTCAGTATAAATTCCAGAATCAACTAAAAAATAAACATTGCTGCATACACCACTCGATTTTAATGCATTAACAGCCGAATTGAATGTAGAAAAATTACTGACAGGAGAATTTCCAATAGTATAAATTCCACTCATACATGCATTGAAACAAGTACTTGATAATGTATCATTTGAAGCTACACTATCGCTGTTGTTATTTGGAAGAAATGTCCATGCTTTTATACAATATACACCACCACTAAAGGTTTCATTAGCAATTGTAACTGTTGATTCTGAACCTGGGGCAATATTTCCTGAAAAATTATATATCGGTTTTAATACATTATTCAACTTCCATGCAACTTTTACATTTGTTAAAGTTGATTGACCATAGTTTTTAATTTTAACTTTAATTGGAGTTGAAATACCAGCAGGAGTTGATCCCACAGGATTAGCTAATGCAGTTATACCTGCATCATTTTGTGGAGGAAGAGCAACATTAACAATTACAGGAACTCTTGGAGAACTGCCACATCCCTGCACAGTTCCTTTTATTTTCATATTTGGACGATTTACATATATATCAGTACTTTCAGCAGAATTACATATTCCACCTACACCATAATAACTTCTAAAAGCAACAGAATTAAATGTCGTTGGCGTATATCTGGTTGAGGCATTTGAATTAGAAACTGTAATATTGTCAAAACAAACTTCAACAACAACATTATCAATTCCATTCCACAAAAAAGGAGTAGTAAAATTATGTGTATTCCAACCAATTACATCTGTATAAACTGAAGATATATAAACAAGCGTGGTATTCGGAACCCAACTTCCTATTGCTAATGCATTTAACGCTGTATGTCCTAATTTTAACTGAAAGTTTTGAAGTGGTGAGTTTGCTGCATTTGCAACATCAAAAGCCAGTGAGGTTATTGGACCAGCCTGAATTCCATAGGCACTTAATTCTGCT
The DNA here is from genome assembly GCA_964646395.1 of uncultured Bacteroides sp. GTDB lineage: Bacteria > Bacteroidota > Bacteroidia > Bacteroidales > JACABE01 > JACABE01. Next base: position 8,479 of record CAZYEM010000002.1, on the reverse strand, counting down.
TTGGTAATTAGTATCTGATGTTTAGCTCCGGTATATAAGTTGCCATAAGGTGCTGGATAAGACGAAGAAGTATTTGCACTTGTTCCGTTACCAATTGTTGCAATAACTGAGTTATAAGCTTTAGCTTCTATAAAAAAAGTATCACTTACATATAATATTGGTGTTAAAAATGAAGTTCCCTGTGCAATAAAATTTCCTCCAGTTAGTTGTTCATACCAATTAATAGTACCACTTGAAGCATTGGCACTAAGCATGGTACTTACACCATTATTAATAAATACATTATTTGATGTTGGTGAAGGAGGTGTAAATCTGGAAGGTATAGAATCTTTTACTAATGTATCATTACTATGCAATGCATCATTAGTGGTATTTACAACAGCAGTTAATTTTATAAATCTATCAGATACAGGAGCAGCGAAATTTGCTAATGTTGTAAATGTATATTGAACTGTATCAAATGGTGCGATAAAAACATTTAAAGCTTCAGGAGTTATAAAATTTCCGTTATCAATCTTATATGAAACGGAAGTATTTGTAGAATTCATTGGAGTACTTCCGTGATTAAATAATTTAATACTAACAGGCACCTGATACAAAGCACAACCTTCTGGTGTAATAATATCTGAAATACCTGCTTCACGAGGTGAAACAACTGTATATACAGTTATTGGAACTCTTGCACTTGCACAACCTGAATTAGGATTACCATCACTTGCATATACTTCTATTTCTCTGAAATTTGGATTTGCACTTATACCTGAAACATTATTAAATCGGATTTTTGTAGTAGTAACAGCAGGAAATGTCACGCTATCATTTATACTATTATTATTATAAGAATAGAAATCAACAAATGCGGTTCCATCCCAATATTGGAAAATACAGGTTGTCATAGGTCTGGTATCTTTATAAAATACAACTTTTTTAAGTGTTAGCATACTATTCCATTCATATTCAATCCATGAATTAGTAGTAGTCCAACCTGCAATTCCTGAACCTGCTGAACCATATGCAGGAATTATTCCATCATTATATAAATCAGGTGTATAACCAAATGCACCCCCAGATCCATGAGAAATATCGGCTGTAAGGGCATAATTAATTTTATTTTCATTAGGTCTTGCATGAACATAAAAGGTAGTTGTATCAAGTAATACAGATGTTGTAAACGGAGATCCTAATGCCAGAATTGAGCCACCTGCAGCTACATTATACCATTGCAATAAATCTGAAGAAGTTGCTGTTAATAATGCTGTAGTTGCATAAGGAATTGTAACATTTGGTCCCGGAACAGGAGTTGCCGGTAAATAAGATGACAAAACTGTAAGTGATGATGTGTCGTTTGATTTTGCAAAATCACCAGCTAAATTACTCCATGCTAACAATTTATATGTAGAATCGATATGTGCTATTGCAACTGAAAGATTTACTTTGGCATTGAATGTGTAATGAATTGTATCTCCTGTCAATATCGTTCTGTTTATAGTTTCCGGAGCTATTGGATTACTACCCATAACTTTATATGCCACAGAATAACTACCTGATGTCATTGTATTTACACCAATATTCTTTATAACAACTGTAACACTTTCGTTTGTAGTTAAACCACATGCACTCATCGGATTAATTATTGCTGTTAAGGAAGCATCATTTGCTGGTGGTAAAAATTCATCTGCTCCGATACAAGGGGGATTTAAACGTGGACTTCCATCAATATCAGTAGTGATATCAGTCAACATAATTCCTTTCCCTTTTAGCAAACCATTAAAAGTATGTAAGTCGCTATTACTGAAAAATATTGGATTAGTAGAAATAGAATTTGAATCCATTAAACTTACAGTTGTATAACTTGCTATATTAGAATAATCAGCTGAATTCCAATTAATTAAATTTGCTCCTGTAGTGTAAAAATTATTATAATCAGAAGAGCTGACAGATGAGATTCCTTCTACAAAGAATGGATATTTATTACTTACTAAATTATTGTTTTTAATAACAATATTCGAACATGAACTAGTTATATTCATTGCTCTTGTATTAGCAAAACTATTACCAAAGCAAACAATGGAATTAGCATAAATCCTGAATTTTGTAATGGTATTCAACCTTATACCATAAGCAATTGAAGATCCATTTAAAATACTTACAAAATTGTTGGCAATTAATCCTTTAGACAAATCTGAAGATACAGAACTTTCAGCCAAAATCCCATACATATTTATACCACCCGAAAGAAATATTGTATTTTTAGTTATTCTATTTAAGACATCACCATATTGTAAATAAATGCCATATTTATTAGCACTAAAAGCAGATGAAGAAATAGTATTTGAATCTATGAGTAAAGAATCAACATACTGTGTATAAATACCATACAAAACTACTTCATCTAAAATATTTTTCTTAATAACAATATTTTTCAACCTAATATTTGCAATACCTTTTACAGAAATTCCATAAGATCCTTTAAAAAAACGATTTCCATTTATTAAATTACTATGATTCGAATTTACAGTTCCTTCAATACTAATTAATGTTTGAGATATTGCAGTACCTGCATACCCTAAGAACTGGTTTCCAATAAGTTTATTATTGGTTGCACCATTTGTAATTATGATTGCTGTAGAAAATAATGAATCAGAAGGTGCAAATTTTATATTCTTAAAACTAACATAATCAGCACCATTCAATTTAATTATCCAGTTGGATGTAGAAGTAGAAGCACGGTTCATTATAACTGATGTACTGTCATTGTTTACAGATTGAAAAGTAATTGTGTTATTAGAAGAAGCTCCGACAATTTCTGTAATTGTAAATTGTTCGGTATAAATACCCGGATTTACATTAAAAACAACTGGTCCGTTTATACCACATTGCGAAAGACCTACATTTACATCAGCAAAAGTCTGAAAATCAGCACCAAAACCACCAACAGAATAATTTCCACTTAAAGGTCCTCCACACGAATAAAAAGTATAAAAAGCAGTATCATTTATATTATTTTGATCTATACTGTCATTAGGCAAATCAGACCATACCTTAAGTGTATGTATTCCAATAGTTGTATTAAGATTTCCAATGGTATAGCTGATAGATGAATCTTTTGATAAACTTCCTGTCCATAAAGAAGTACCCTGAATTATTCCATCCAAAGCATAACTTACACTGGCTTTTGTTAAAACAGTACTTCCGAAATTTTTTATTTTTGCAATTACTCCAAATGCTGTACCTGCAGTCACACTTCCGGAAGGGCTTGTAATTTGAGAAATACCTGCATCTTGCGTAAGTACAGGAACTATTACAAAGCCTAAAGTAATATTTGGTCTTTGTGCATTTACTTCGACTATTGAGGAACTGGATGCATAAAATTGGTGCGAACCAAATGAAGCAGTCGTGAAACGAAACGAAGGAGTTATTGAAGCACCTGAACCTCCATAATTAGTTTCACATAATACGATTAAATTACCTGAACTATAATTATAAGGTGTGTTTAAAGTAATTGTTTTCCAACCTGTTGAAGAAAATGTATGTGTACCGCTATAGACTAAAACAGCTCCATCCATTAAACTAGCCCAGGAGTCACCTATTAAAGCTGATGTATTGGTTTGTTTTAAGTAAACTTTAATTGGGATATTTAATGAAGCCTGAGCTGTAGAAACATACCATTGTAATTGATTTATTAATCCAAACCTGTTTATATTGGAATATAAATATAAAGCAGCACTTTTTGTAGAATCGGAATTTGACTTAAAAGGATAATTCTGAGGTGAAGAACCATTTCCTACAATTACATTTCCTCCAGTTGAATATTTAACAAAAAAGGAATAATATTCACTTAATGGCTTTTCAGTGAAATTATGTGCAGAAGATGCGTCAACTGCTGTTATTTTAAATTCAATCTTTTTACCATAACCTACAAATGGTATTCCTGCCGTGTACAAACTATCAATTATTGGAGACTTCATCATTCCTAATTGTGTAAAACTACCATTACCAACTCTATAGGAAATAAAAACGGTATCGATTCCAGAAGCATCTTTTACATATGCAGAAACATTGTAAGGTCCTCCATAGTAGGCAGTATCAATGGGATAAGAAATTAAATTAACCACAGGAGGTTCTAATTCCGACATACTTGCAACTACCTTTATATCATCTAATAACCAGCCGTATCTTCCGGTTGCTAAAGGATTATTACTTCCAGTATATTTAAATCTGATTTTTACATTAGCCTGATTAGATGCTAATAATGAAATATTAAAAGTTTCGTTTTTCCACCAATCATTCGTGGGGTTAACAATCGTATCTCCTACTCTCCATATATTATATGAGCTTTCACTAAACCTATTCAACACCATACTGGCATTGCCTTGATAATAAGATGAAGTTAAAAGTGTCCACGAAATTCCTCCATTTGTAGAGACCTCAACCTGCCCTCCATCCGAAAAAAACAATTTGCATATCTGAGCAAATTTAAGATATACATTACTGTAACCAACAGTACTAAAAGAATTTGTAGTTAAATATACGGTTTTACCAATCTGAACGCGATTTGAATCTGATCTTGATCCTGAATTTTTTAAATGAGTTGATATAGCCCATGAATTTCCACCAATCGGATCAGTTGAACTTTGCAAACTATCACTTAATGAAGGTAATTCAAAGTCTTCGTGAAAAACAATTGTTGATTGAGCTGATAAAAAAGTCATATATAAAACGACTATTAAAAACAGGATTACTTTTTTCATGATTTTTTGTGTTTATTGTTATTATATCTTGAATTTTTATAAACTATAGTTCAATTGAATCATTTTGTTAATATTAACCATTTTGTATTCGCAACATCTTGAAACATAATGATTGTTTTCATTAGCATAATTTATGGCATTTGATAATTCGCTAACGGATAAGTCTCTTTTTGTAAGAAATGCTATGGCTCCCAAATTAAATGTTGCTGCAATAGTTCTTGTATCTTCAAATGTACAGGTTACGATAACCTTTAATTCTGGACTAATGGTAAGAATCTTTTTTATTTCGGCGATATCACGAAGGTTGTTTGATTGCAAATCGTAAATTACAATATCAGGAATCCGATTTTTTAAGTTTAACAGTAAATCATTGGCATCATCAAATTCACCAATAATCTTGACATGAGGAATTTTTTTCAATAAAATTTTATTGGTTTCTTTTGATAAAAAATCCTTAATACAAAATACTATTTTTATTGCCAATTTCTATAGAATATATAATTAGCAAATTTATAGTATAATGAAAGTAATTAATATAGGTAAATTTCCTTGTTTTAAGTAAGGAAAATTACCTATTTTATAAAAATAAAAAGTTGTAATTTGTATAAAAGGAAGTGAAAATTTACAGAAAAAATTTATCTGATTAATGTTGTTCTATAAAAAATAATTGAAACGGGAATGATTTCAATACCATAAATCCGCAGATTTATTTTTATTGTCCATAAATTCTTATAAAAGAATCATAAAAATGCATCTTTTTGTCAATAAAGCACTTATAAAATTTATTGTAAATTTTAGGATTTAAGATGTCCTTTAAATTAATTTTCCTTGCTTACTGTTTTTGAATTTCAATAATGAACTTATAACTTTATAATATTATGTTTAATTGCATATTTAACTAAATCAACAATTGTTTTCAATTCCAATTTTTCCAGGATATTGTTTTTATGAGATTCAACAGTTCTTGTTGAAATAAATAACCTATTAGCAATTTCCTTGTAAGAAAGTCCTTCTGAAAATAATTCTACAATTTCAATCTCACGTTTTGATAATTCAACTTCTTGTTTGTTTTCATGTGGTTTTAAATCTCTTGCTTTGGAAATATATGTTTTTAAAACATTGCTTGTAATTGATTCTGCAATATACTCCTTCCCTTCATACACGTTATTGATAGCATCAATAATCTCATTCCGTTTTGCATTTTTGGGAAGATAACCCAAAGCACCTGCTTTTAATGAATCGAAAATGGAATTATCATTTATATCAGCTGTTAACATAATTATCTTTATTTCCGGTTGTTGTTCTTTTAGCTTTTCAGTAATCTCAATTCCAGATATACCAGGCATACTAATATCCATCAAAATAATATCCGGTTTAATATTTTTCAACAGATCATCCAATTCAAAACTGTCAGCTGCTTCACCTATTATTTCAATATTTGAAATATTCATTAAAAGCACACTGATTCCGTCCCTTACAATGGGATGATCATCAACTATTATTAATTTAATTTTATTCATATTTACTTGTTTTTTTCAATATTGAAAAATAAAAAGTGCTCCCTTTTCCTTCTTCACTTTCAAACCAAATTTTACTTTTATTACGCTCCGCAAATTCTTTGGACAAAATAAGTCCCAATCCACTACCCTTTTCTTTTGAAGTTCCTGCTGTTGTAAAATTGCTATCAATCTTGAATATCTTTTCCTTATCTTCTTCTTTTATTCCAATTCCTGAATCTTTTATTGCAACATGAATTTCATTTTGAAAATTTTTAATTTTAATATCAATTTTCCCATTATCAGGTGTAAATTTTATTGCATTTGATAATAAATTTCTTAAAATCGTTTTTATCATTTGTTCATCTGCATATACAAAGGTTTCTTCTGCAATATCAGAATCTATCTTAATATTCTTTTTATCTGTTTCTATTTTATAAAATGTTAATATTGTTTGAATTGCAATACTTATGTCAAATTCAGAGTTTTTTATTGGAATATTCTTGTTTTGAGACATTAACCACTTTGTTAGGTTTTCTAATAAATCATAAGCAGAATTTGCCGATTTTTTAAGGGTTCTTATGGCATGAATTCTATGATTATCATCTATTTCGTCATAGCTTTCTTCAAGAAATCCTGATAATGAAATTATGGTTCCAAATGGATTTTTAAGATCATGAGTAATAATCGCAAAAATCTTATCCTTAGTAGCAAAAGCTTCTTCCAATTGATTTTTCTGATTGCTGATCTGATTATTTTTTTCAGACAAAACCTTATTTGCCTTTTGCTTTAATAAGAAACGATAAAAGACAATTAAAACTAAAATCGTTATCATTATAGATAATGCAATAAAAGTATTTCTTAAATAAGTCTGCTTTTCTATTGCTAATTGCTGAATTACATTATTTTGTTTGAGTAACTGATTTTCTGTCTCAAATTCATCAATTTCATATTTTACCTTCAATTGGTTGATTCTTTCATTGTTCTGTTTATTAAATATAGAATCACTTGCAACTTTGAAAACCTTCTGATACTCAAAAGCCTTCTTATAATCGCCTATTATTGAATAATATGAAGAATAAGCTTCATAAACCATACTACCTATACCAATATCATACCCATTCTTTGTAATCATTTCTGCTTGCTTAATATAAACATAAGCACTATCATATTTTTTAAGATCAAGGAATGTATTACCAATATTTATCAATAAATAGGCGTGATAATATTTATCATTTATATTTAATTTTATATTAATTGACTTCTTATAAAATTTAAGTGCTGTTAGATATCTTTTCATACTTTTATAAGTATCTCCAATATCAGACAAAGTGAACGATATCTCTTTATTTTCTTTAATTTCTTCGAATAATTTTAATGCCCATAACTGATAATTTAAGGCTTTTTCAAAGTTACTTAATTGCATATAAAGATTTCCAAATCCTTTTAATGTATAAGCAGTACTTCTTTTATTTTTAATTTTTAATGAGATATTTAAACTAATCTGAAGATTTTCTTTTGCTTTAACAGTATCGTTAGTAAACAAATAGAGTAATCCTAAATTTTTATATGAATTTGAAATTCCAATACTATCATTAATATACTTATTTACACTCAATGATTTATAAAAATTATAGATTGCTTTATCGTATATATAATTTCTTCCATATTTGGCACCTAATTTCGTATATAATTCAGATAAACTCTTCAAATCTTTTCGATCTTCAGCAATTTTTATCATAAGATTAAGATAATAAATCAATTGTTGAGAATTTGATAAATTTTCGTAAGCATTACTTAATATTTCGCAGAATTTATATTGGTTATCATAATCTTTCTTATTCAATACACTATAACCAATTTCTGCATATTTAACAACAGAATCAAAATCTCCTTTATTCTTATAATAATCTGATATTTTGTATAATAACTTCGTTTTTTCAGTTAATGAAGTAGTTGAAATTGATTTTTTCAAGCTATCAATTGTAATCTGTGCATTCAATTTTAATGAAAAGAACACAAAAACAAATAAGACTAAAACTCTAATATTCTTACTGTTAACAAATAAATTCACTCCATACAACTTCATAAAAATTATTTAAATAATTACTTTTACAAAGATAATAGATTTATTCATTTTTGATACTTTTCAATAAAAAAAAGCCACCTAGTTTCCAAGGCAGTATGTATAATCATAAATAACCCAATATAAAAAAACACTAAATGCATCTA
>CAZYEM010000001.1:0-63641 GCA_964646395.1 uncultured Bacteroides sp. | reverse complement strand
GTGGTCAGGTCAGGCAGTTGTATGTATGTGGTTAGGGGGATGTGTTGGTATTGGTATGAAGGAGGGGAATGGGTAGGTGATTTGCTAATAATATAAAAAACATACCAAATATTTGGTACCAATATTTTATTTATACTATATTTGTGGTACCAAAAAAATGGTATAGATATGTCAAGAGAGATTTTATACAAAAAAGAAGTTGGCGGTAGTGTAAAAATTGATGTGTCGCCAAAACAAGAAGTTGCCAAAGCGGATACTTTGGTAGATTGGTTAAAAACCCATGAATTAATCAATATTTCGGCACTTTGTAGGCAAGCGGGTATCAATAGGTCAAATTTTGATAAAAGTCTTAAAATGGGGCTTATTTCGCCAAAACACGAAACAGTATTATCTAAAATTTTAAAAAAATATGGTTATGTTTAGTTTTTTCAATGATTTTCATTCAAGTAAATATTCAAATGAGTTTTTTTTATTTCCATCTTTGTCTTTTATAAGATCAAAAAATTCAAATTTTATGGGAATTTCAATTAGATGGGGGTATTGGGGCGTAGTAATTGGTTTTAGGGGTAAAAATTAATTTAATGTTAATATTTTGATATTTATTTTCAATAAAGCAATTTAATTTGTTAATTTTATATTAAAATGTTTTAATGACACAAAAACAGCAACTAGCGGCCGAGTATTTAGCAAAATTCCCGTCTATTAGTAAACACTCAATTGCGGCTAAACTTTACAATGATCATGAACATATTTTTAACAGCGTAGAACACGCAAGGACTGCAATAAGAGGAGTTTCAAGTGCTTGCGGAAAAAAGTCAAGTAAATATATAAAAATTACACATACTCCGGATTTGCCTCCATCTAAAATGCAAAACAGAGCATTTGTAGATTTACCAACAAGTTCTAATAATATTCTTTGGCTATCAGATATTCACATTCCAAATCAAGACAACGATGCTATTAAGTTAGCTATTGAGTATGGGGTTAAGAATAAAATTAATTGTATTGTATTGGGAGGAGATATTTTAGACAACACCCCGTTTACAAGTCATGATGCACCGCCTCCGGGAAAAGATGATGTAGTTGAGTGGTTTGAATATTGTGAAATATTTCTTTCGCATTTAAGAACAAAATTTCCAAAAGCACATATAGTTTGGCTAGAGGGAAATCATGATAATTGGTATGTAAGATACTTAATGAAAAAAGCACCTGTATTTTTTAATGATGAATATTACAGATTGCCGCAAAGACTTGATTTAAAAAAATATAACGTAGAATTTTATGAACAACATGTAGTGGTTCGCGCGGGTAAGTTGCACATGCTACATGGCCACACAATTGTGAGAGGATTCATGGCACCCGTAAACGCTGCAAGAGGCGTATTTATGAGAGCTAAAAGCTCAATGATTATTGGTCATGTTCACGCTACTTCAAATCATTCTGAAACAAATATAAAAGAAGAACAGATTAGTTGTTGGAGTGTTGGATGCTTATGCACATTAGCTCCGGACTATGATCCACACAATACAAAACACAATGTAGGATTCGCGCATATCTTGGTAGAAAAAAATGGAGAATTTGAAGTTCTAAATAAAAGAATTATTAATGATAAAATTTTATAATTATTTCTTAGAATAATTTAATATTATATATTCAGACATATCTTTAGGAACATTTCTATATGTTTTTTTAAAACCCTTGGGAGCCATTTCTATTAAAGTTTTATCAGTATATATTCCAGTAGGAAATCTTTTAAGAATAGGCATCATGTGATAACTGTATAAATATACATTTGCCTTTTTTACATATCTAGTTAGGTTAACTGGAAGATTCCATTTCTTTATTTTTTCAATAGCTCTTATTTCGCAATCTTTTTCTAGCTCAACCATAGAGTCAAGCATATTAAGTACTTGTGTTTTATTAAGCATAATATTACCTGCTAGCCAATCCCATGTTTTGCCTGTATTATCATTCCAATCATTCCACCTTTCGTCAGACTTCCATTGTTCCATATGTGAAAATTCATGGATAAGTATTTCAACCCATTCTTCAAAAGGTTTCCCACAAGCAACCACAAGCGCTTTGTCTGTATCACAAAAATATCCACTACATTCTTGCAAATAATCATCTGTTAGCACTACGCGCCTTGATGGCGATAAAATTAATTCTATCCCATATTTCTTACATTGTCTTTTTACTGATGTTATAAAAGGCTTATATTCTTCGGGGATATTGTATCTCATATCTCAAAATTAAGACTAAAACTACAAAAAACCCCCGTTATAAATAACAGGGGCTTCAACTAAAATCTAACCAAAAAAAAACACGGAACTATGTAAAATTATGTGTTTTTTAAATTATTTTTAAAAATTTCTTTTTAACCAAGTCCAATTTAGCCCTATATTCAATAATTAGGCTTTTAAGCTCGTCTTTTGTTGGTTTAGCAACCTGCCTAGCTAATTCTTGAAGGTATTCGACTGTCCCAGATCTTTCTTGGTCTAATTTTTTAGCATATACATCCAAATTACCGGATAAAAACACATTGTCATTTTCAGACTGCGGGCGACAGTTTTGCTCAAGCCATCTGGTGCCTAAATTAGCTCTTGGGATAAAATGCCCATTTTGGATTTTAGTCCAATGATATTTTTTACCTGAAGTAAAACACTCAACCATACCTTCTTTATCAGCATATTTGCATCTAATGTATTGGCTAAAAACATGATCAAGATCTTCTGTTAAATTTTTGAAACTTTCAAAATCTTCTTCTTCATGTGCGTCCATTCTCCTTTGTGTGCTATGTATTGTGGCGCATTGTTTACACATTTTTTTTGAAAAATGATAATCAATTTTACTGCAATTAATGCATCTTTTCTTTTTTACAATTATTGTTGAGTTTCTCATTTATTTTCGTTAATATCATAATAAAAAGAATTTGTATCTTCTACCACCCATTTGTCAGACTGGTTTTCAACGGAATCTAAATTGGTGTCAACCTTAAATTGTTTTAAATCTTCTGGCAATTGTTTTGTTACCCAATTAGAATCTTTCCAAAATATTCTATTATTAGGCATACATAACAAGTACCCATCATCAGACTCTAAAACATGTCCACACTTGTAATCAGATGGCTCATCGCTATATGGGTTGTTATACCAATCAATTGTAAAAATGTATGTTGCCCAAACTTTTGTGCTATCTCTTAAAACAACTTGACATCTATGAAATGCTAAAAAATCATATTCAATTATAGATACATTTTCACTAAAACAATCCCATAATTGTTTGTAATTATAAGGAATATCTTTTGTTGGCATTTTAGTGTAAATTTCAGATAGAGGTACTCTGCTTCTTAGCATGCCAGAATCGGTAAGAACATGAAATGTAACTATTTTCCCTGCACAAGATTGTAAAGCAAATACATATACATTGTAAAACTCATCAGCATCAACTTCATTTTTTGTAAAATATGATTTTCTTACAAATGCTTTAAAACTTGGAATGTTTGAATTTAATTTCATGGTGTTTTTTTTATTTTAATTTTACTAATATATCCTTTTACATATTCCCAGTATAAATGATTATCTGGATCTTTACATTTATAGATTTTATCTTCAGCATATTTAACTGCTTCTAATTTTGCTTTGTCTATACGTTCTTCAAATGGGATATTTTTTAATTTTAAAAAAAACTTAGTGTAAATCTCTACCGCTTTCTCTTTGTGGGACATTTTCTGGTTTTTCTTTTAGTTTATGTAATTTATTGCCTATAAATCTATATTTTCCTTGATACTCCCCTTTCTTATGTACCTCTATTACCATATCAAGTTTTTTGGCTAATTCATAGATTAATTCTTTGTTTTCCATTGGCAAATATAATTAATTTAATAATTTAACAAAAAAAATTTTTGGAATTTAAATTAAATACTTTTACTTTGCTCTTGTAAACAACTAAAATTTATGGAAAAAGAAACAACGCTTGACGCTAGAGATGCGGTTTTATTACATTTGGAAGAAATAGAGAGGAATTTATCTTGGCTTTCGGAGAAAACGCAAATACCTTATCCAACTCTTTATTCTGTGTTTAAACAGAAGCATTTTTCTTTGTCTGACAAAAATCTAGACAAGATAAACAACGTACTTGGAACTGATTTTAAAAACTTATAACTCAACTAAAAAATGTCAAAGGACACATTTTATTTTTCACATGACTACAATAGTAGGAATGATGAAAAAATTAAAAAGCTAATTAGAAAACACGGGATGCAGGGGTATGGTATTTTTTGGGCTATTGTGGAAGAACTATACAATAATGCGAACGCATTGCATTTGGATTACGATGGCATTGCATTTGATTTAAGAACGGAAAGCGACATTATAAAAAGCGTATTACACGACTTTGATTTATTCGTTTTTAATGGTGATAATTTTGGTAGTTTATCTGTGCAAAATAGAATAAATAACCGACAAGACAAAAGCCAAAAAGCTAGAGATAGCGCGTATTCTAGATGGAATAAAAATAAAATTGATGCGAACGCATTGCAAACGCAATCCGATAGCAATGCTATAAAGGAAAGGAAAGGAAAGGAAATAAAAGGAAAGGAAAGTAAAGAAAGTAAACCAAGTATTGATGAGTTTCTATCTTTTTGCAAGGATGATATGATAAAAAACGGGATGATTTTTTCTTTGTATGAGTATTCGTTAAAATCTAAATTTTTATCATGGGTTGAAAATGATTGGAAAGACGGGAATAACAAGCCGATTAAATCATGGAAATCTAAAATACGAAATACTATTCCGTTTTTAAAACCAATAAGCCTTACCACTAGTAATTCGTATCAAGATAAAGTGAACCAAGCCGTAAAAGCATTTAAACCAATTCAGCAGTATGATAACGATCTTTAAAAACATTTATTCCAAGGAGCCTAACTATGTAACTCTAGAATATGGTTTAAACCGCATTAGGGAGGGCAAGAGTCGCCTATCTGTGTCCGAGATAAGGAATACTATCGATAAAGAAAAATCTGCCAATTTAAAGAAGAATTTGCCCTCTGTGTGTTTTTCTGGAAAATTTGGTGCAGAAAGGAAGGATTCTGACCTGATTCAGCATAGCGGATACATAGTCTTGGATTTTGACAACATTTTTGAACTAAGAGATCGCCAAACCGAGATTATCAGCAATAAATTCGTTTACGCTTGTTGGGTTAGCCCTTCAGGTAATGGGTTAAAAGCCTTGATTAAAATTGCAGATGGTAGTAAGCATAGAGAACATTTTCAAGCATTGCAGGATATATTCCCCGATATTGACAAAAGTGGGGTTAATCCAAGCAGAGTATGTTACGAAAGCTACGATCCCGATATTTACATAAACGAAAAAGCTGAGGTTTTTAAAACCATAAAAAAGACCGAAAAAATTGTTATTTATGAAAAAACCGATGATGATGACAAGATTTTTAAGAAACTTTTAACATGGTTATCTAACAAGAACGAGGCATTTGTAACCGGAGAAAGAAACAATTTTATTTTTAAATTAGCATCAGCTTGTTGTCGTTATGGTATTGATGAATTGACAGCTAATTCAATGATTAACAATGAATTTTTAAGTAATTCAGAGTTTACAAAAAGAGAATCAGATAATGCTATTTCATCTGCTTATAGAACAAATAGGGGTAGGTTTAGCAGTGCATCTTTTGATAAAGAAATTTTAGTTGATAAGACTTCTAAGTTAGAAGTTAAAGTAGAAAATGGTGTTATTGACGAAGATGGAAGATTGAATGATGTAATCTATGGAATTGATGTAAAAGAGCAAGCACTTGGATTGTATGAGCAAGGTTACGCCGCAGTGAGTGGAATTAACGTAAAAGAAATGGACTTTGCTTTCAAGCCAAAAAAGGGAGAGATAACTGTGTTAACCGGTATAGGTAACTACGGAAAATCTTCTTGGAAAAAATGGTATCAGGCAATGCGAATTTTGTTATATGGAGAAAAGTTTGCTACCTTCTCACCAGAAGATAATCCACCAGAAGAATACTATCACGATTTTGTAGAAATTTTACTTGGTTGCGATTGTACTCCTGCAAATCCAAATAGACCTTCAAGACAAATTTACGAATACACATACGACTTTGTTTGTAAGCACATTTTTTATGTTTATCCTAAAAATGTTACTCCAACTCCTCAGTATATAATGGAAGTTTTTTTACAATTGATTGTAAAGGAAAATGTTGATGGTGTTGACATTGATCCATTTAATCAATTAGCAAATAATTACCAAAACTTTGGTGGTAGAGATAAATATCTTGAATGGGTTTTATCTTTATTTTCTAGATTTTCGCAAACAAATAATGTTTACTTTTGGATAATCGCACATCCGGTTAAAATGCAAAAAGCAACAGATGGGAACTATCCTTGTCCTGATGTTTTTGACATTGCCGATGGTGCATTATGGAATAATAAACTCGATAATATTTTAGTTTATCATAGACCATTTGGACAAACAGATCCTCAAAATCCCACTTGCGAATTTCATAGTAAAAAAATTCGTAGACAAAAAATAGTTGGTAAAAAGGGGTTTTTTGTATTTGAAATGTTATTTAAAACTAGAAGATTCTTTTTTAATGGTTCAGATCCTATGCAAAAACTTTTGAATGAAAAAAATATGACATTTAAAACCGAATCAGGACAAGAAGCATCGCAAGGGTGGGTGCCTTTTGAAAACGAAAACGGAGAAGAAATAATTTTCTAAATATAAAACAATAAACAATGATTAAAATGCAAGTAATCGGGCATCTAGGACAAGATGCCACAGTAAACAATGTAAACGGCAAAAGTGTAATTAATTTTTCTGTTGCCCATTCTGAAAAGTACAAAAACAAAGATGGATTAGAAGTAAACAAGTCTATTTGGGTAAGTGCAGCTTATTGGACTGATAGAACAGCTATTGCCCCTTATTTAAAAAAAGGAACACAAGTGTATTTAGAAGGAATGCCAGAAGCAAAAACTTACACAAACAAAAATAACGAAACGTTGCCACAACTAAATATAAGAGTAGCATCATTAACCCTGCTGTCAAGTAGCAAACCGGCCTCTAATGATGATTTTTTAAACCAACCAAATGGTTTTGAAACAACAAACGAAAACCCGTTGTAATGTATGTATATTCACGAATTAAGAAATATAATTTATGTCAAAACGCCGCTTGGTAACGGAAAAGCAATCGCTTGGATTGATTACGGAACAGAACTTAACACTGTTTGGAAGGTCATATTGCACGAATCTGGCATGGTGCGGAACTTTTACGACACAGACATCCTCGTATTGCCCAACAAAATGGACGGAGGAAATATCGACCACAACTATTTTAAAAAACCAAAAATATGAATCATGACACAATTAGCATCAATTTGTCAATCTTTGTTAAAAGGGGAAATATTATCAATAATGAATGGTTTCCATAACTTTGGATGCACTAACTTGCCTAGAGAAATAGGCAGAGGTGTAGAAAGAAAGTTTGGGGCTTCAGTTGAAAGGCAGGAGGTATCATTTAAGTCAAGATACAATCATGTTGGGGTTTATTACAAGTATAGATTAGATACAAAAGATCCAAAAAACAAGGAAGCAATAAAAAAAATGAAGGATTATATTAAAAAAACACAAAAATTAAATTAAATGAATTTTAAGCCACTAAACAAAAGAGTATTAGTAAAAGTAGATAAAGAGAAAAAACAAACCGATGCCGGTATATTTTTACCCGAATCGGTTCAAAAGGACTTTGCAACAGGCGTTGTAGTTGCGGTTGGCGATGAAGCCGAGCTTGTAAAAGTTGATCACAAAATCATGTTTGCCCACAGTGTTGGGGTAGATATTGAGGTCGATGGCAGCCCTTATAGGTTAATTCCGGACGAAGGCTATATTGACGCAATCGTTTAATTTTTAAAATGCCTTCAAAAATATGAGGGCATTTTTAATTTAAATACTATAAAAAACCTAATTTTATGCTAACTATGAAAGCAAAACCAATAAATCATATATTTCTTAATCTAGAAAAGCCAATTCAGGATACTATAAAATTGGGAGATTTAGAGCTATATCTTGATGGATCGTATCGACCAGAATGGAACGCAACTGTTGTCGGGGAAGTATATTCTTTGCCAAAAAACCCAAAAGGCACAGATGGCAAAGTTGTTTCTAAATTAAAAGAAGGGGACAAGGTGTTATTTGATTATTCTGTTGTAGCTGAAAGAAAATTTGAATCCGATGGAGATTATTTTACTGAGATTACAAAAGATAGTCCTTATTACCAAAAATTTACTAATGGCAAAGGAGAATCATTATTGATTGTTGCTATGCCGGGTAAGATTTCTCATATTTGGGTAGGTACTTATCATGATAAAAGAGGAAATTTTATTGATGGTTGCCAAGGAGCAGAACATAATATTAGTAGATGGAAAGCTCAGTTTAACTTTGGTAATACTCAATCTTTTTTCTTTAAAAATCTTGTTGACACAGGAACAAAAGGTGTATGGAAAGCGGATTATAGAGATATATTTGCAAAAGTAGAAAATGATGAATTAATAACAGTTGGCAATAGAATTATTCTTGAACCAATTGATATTGATTTGCCACAAGATGTTATTAAAGAAATGGGTGTAGTAGATACAATCAATGCAAAAGTAAGACTAGGAGATAGAGCTAAAGTTTTATCTGTGCCAGAGGGGGTGAATTTAAAAAAAGGAGATGTTGTTGGTTTTGAACCACAATTTCTTGAGAAATATGAATATAACAATAAACAATATTATTTAATAAAATCCTATCGAGCTTTAGGAATTTGGGAGGACACAAACAATGGCATACAACATTAATGATGTATATAATTTCTTAGTCTTTATCGTAAGAAAAGAAAGAGGGGTATTTATAACAATACCCGAAGCGATGCAGACTATTGATAACGCACAGCTTGAGGCAACCGAAGATTGGTTTTCTCAATATGGCGTTACTCAAATAATTCATGATGCAATTAGGAAACTAAGATCACAGGTTCAGTTTACATCTGCATCAGACGGACAGGTAACATTTGGATCTGATTATTTGCATATGATTGGTAACCCATATACGGTTACAGGAAGCACGATTAACGCAGTAAGATTTGTTAACGAAGATGAATTACCTTTTGCATTAACAAGTCAATTAAGACCTGTTTCAACTGCCAAACCAATTGCAAAAGACACGGCTGTCGGATTTCAAATATATCCTCAATCAACTCAAACAGGCTTTTACAATTATTTACGCAGACCAGCCACTCCGGTTTTAGGATATACTCAGGCAGGTAGAACAATAACTTACAATCCAAACACTAGCACTCAATTAGAATTTACAGATGTTTACATCAATAACATTATAGCGCGTGCATTGAAATTTTGGGGTATTAATATGGCTGAACAAGACATTCAGCAATTTGCTCAATTACAAACACAAGAAACTAAATAAAAATGGCTAATAGTACTAAATTTTTAATGGCCGAGCAGGTTTTGCTAAGATTAGCAGGTGGTTACAGAGATGTAGCTCAATCTGTTCAAATGGAAGATGTAGTAAAAGCAATTGAGCAGGTTATTAATACCATGTTTCAAACGCAATATTACAGCGCAGTATTGCCAACCGGCGAAACAATACCAGACAATTTAATGGTGGCGTTTTACGAAAATATTCAGGTTACTTCGTATGGCGATAGAGCAAAGGCAGAATTGCCAATAGTTCCAATTTCCTTACCAAGAAACATGGGTATTTATAGAGTAGTAAATACAAACGATATTGATTTTATTCCTGTTCCATTAGGACAAGGAGCATTATTAAAAGCAGATAAATTGTTAAATGACCTTTTAGGAAGCGTTTATTATGAGGTAAGAAAGAATGAGGTTATATTTTCAAAAGATATTACACTTCTTGATGTATCAGAGGTAAATATGTATTTAGTTGTTATGGATATATCATTATATTCAAACACAGATCCATTACCAATACCAGCTAATATGGAAGAAGAAATTATAGAAAAAGTATTCGCTAAATTTGCTCCAATAGTTCCAGAAACAGGAATTGTTAATAGTTATAGTGAATTACAAAGCAAAACTAATTAAAGATGACAACAGCTAGTTTAGATTTTATAGTAAAAAACTATTTACTTAAAAAAGGATACCCACTTCATTGGTATATGCAGTTTATGGTATACGCGGCAGATTGCTTGCGTGAAATTACTTTTGATGACTTAAGAGTAATTAACACAAAGATATTGCCAGTAAATCAAAAAATTAACGCAGCAGAGCTACCAGAAGATTATCAAGATTATGTAACTGTTGGAGTTATGATTGGTCAAAGAATAAGACCTCTAGTACCTACAAGTACATTAAACCCATTGATTAGTTTAGATGTAAATCAAAATTTTTCGGAGCAAGAATGGACTGACAATGTGGTGCCACCCGGATCTAATGAAAATCAACTTTATTACGGAGCTTTGCCATATGCTCAATGGTTTACCGTAAGGTATAATGATTATGGTGAAAACATTGGTAGATTTTTTGGTTTAGGAGCAGGCTATCAAGAGGATACGTTTCAAGTATTTAAAGAAAGAAACCAAATCCAATTAGATCAAAAATTTTATGTAGAAAATATTGTTTTACAATATGTTTCTGATGGTCAATCAGCAGACGCCGCATCACAAGTAGATCCATATGCTATTAGAACAATTCAGGCTTATATTGAATACCAAATGAAAGCTCATAACAGAACTTACAATATGGGAGAAAGGCAATTAGCTGAAAATTATTATATTAAAGAAAGAAAAATATTAAGAGCTAGAAAATCAGATTGGAGTGTAGAGAAGATTAAGAGAATTGTTCAGAAAAATACAATGGGCGCACCAAAATCATAATTGAAATGATCAGAAACAAAAAGATTTTTACAGGAGGAGCAAATCAAGATGATAGTTTACACTTAATTCAAGATGCTCAATATTTGAGAGTAATGAACGGCAGAGTCGGTGTAACTCAATACGGTAGAAATAATCGTGTCGAGGGTGTGCCGGGTACAACTTCAATACCTCAATCAAAATATCCTCCATATGGATCAAATATTACAATCGGAAGCTGTATAGATATAGAAAACGAACGAATGGCGTGGTTTGTTTATAATACTATTGGAGATCATGGTATTTATTGTTATGACATGGTAGCAAATCAGGTTTATGCAGTAATATACGATAGTCAAATAGAAGGCGGATTAAATTTTAATAAAGATTACAGAATAGATCGTAATTGTAAGGTAATAAATGGGGTGTTGTATTGGTCAGACAACTACAACGAACCCAAGAAAATCAACATTGATAAGGGGATTAAGACCAACCAAGCTGAATATAATACAAACGAAACTGCGTATGAAATTCCATCTGGCGGCATCCCATATACTACTTTTACAATAATTAGACGTCCGCCTTTTTATGCATTAAATGTAAATAAAGCCGAAAATGTAAGTTTTGATAATAATTTTATTGAAAATTCCGCATTTCAAATGTGTTATTTTTATGATTTTGTAGATAATGAAAGATCTAGACTATCTGCTTTTAGTAATTTGATGAATTTTAATACGCCGGGCGAAACAAATAATTACATAGCGTGTAGCGTTCCTTTATCTGAATACATAGAAAGCGAAATTGAAAAAATAAATATTTGTGCTAAGGATGTTGTTACTAATGTTATTTATATTGTAAAAACATTTGATAGAAATAATCCGGATGATGCTTTAGCGATATTTGAACATAACGAAGGAACAAATCAACTTGAATTTGATTTTTATAATGATATAGTTGGTATTCCTTTAAGTTCAAGTGAAACTTCTGTTCCGTATGATTTAGTACCATTAAAAAGTACAACATTGGAAACAGCAACAGCTAGGTTATTTTTAGCAAATAATTTAGCAGGGTATGACACCCCATTAACTACAAGTTTAGCCATTGCGTCCACAACATCAACTACACCTTCAAGTAATAGTTTTATATCAGTTGTTAAAACATATAGCATCGCTATTAGAAATAAATATGATACAGGAGATATAAGATCAGAAGTTGTAGGGTATCTTTACGCTGCAGGAGAGGTAAATACTACTTATTTTTACAATGCCTATAAAAATAGTTATTATAATGGTTTCCCAGCAACACTAGATTTGTCTGATGCAGATGGGGAATTTGCGAACGAAGGTAATTTTTTAACATGGTATGTTGCAAATTACAATCCAGCAAATACAAATTATGAATGGTATCCTCCTTTTTTTGGTAATCCCGCATTTACATTTACCTCTGGATCAACTCCATCTTATTATGTTACAATAGTTAATAACGTAGACGCTTTTAGTGCGCAAACCGTATTTAAAAGTAGTGCTACATATAATATATCTGTGGTATTTTATGATAGATTTAGAAGAAGATCTGGTGTAGTTGACAAACCAATTAATTACACATTAGCTAATTTAACAGAAGATCAAAATTCTTTTATTCAATATTTAAATTGGACATTAAGTAATACAAATGCCATAAATGAAATACCTAATTGGGCATATTATTACCAAATAGTTCAAACTAAAAATTTAATACAATCCGATTTTGTACAAATAGCTACAAATGGTATTCAATATGCAACAAAGCAAGATATTGCTTCTGGAGGCGGGTATACTTATGGTAATACATATTCAATAGGTGTTTATGCAATTGGCTTAAATATTTCAAGTTTAACATCTGTGGGTTTAGGGTATAATTATAAAGAAGGAGATATGTGCAGAATAACAGACACAAGTGCAAGTTACAATGTCCAAGTCTTAGGCCAAGATGGTGAATATGTATTGATAGAAGCGTTTGATTTTGGTACTGTTTCTACTTCGGATTATAAAATAATAGAATTATATACGCCTAAAAAAAGTTCTACTCAAGAGCCTTATTATGAGGTAAGTCAGGTTTATGAAATAGAAAATCCTACTCAATCAAATAGGGAATTTAGTACAATTAACGGACAATTAATAGGGGATGTTTATATTTTACAAAGAATCGATGCGGCTAGTACAAATTATTTTACTGAAAATATGTCGCCATTTGACAGAGCATGGCAATATTGGAATACAAATTCTGGATGGCCTAATTTTATAACAAATTTAGGGCAAGCTAGAAATGAATATGAAATAAGATATTCTAATGTTTATACAACCGGCGCATCTAACAACGGCTTAAGTACGTTTGAAGTATTAAATTTTAAAACAGTGCCACTTGGCATGGGTAATATACAAAAATTACAACTTGCATCTAAAACAACAGAGCAGGGGGTTGTTATGTTAGCCATTGGATCGTTCCAGACGGCATCTTGTTATCTTGGCGAGGTTCAAGTGGTAGGAGCATCTCAAAATGCCTTCTTAGCTCAAGATGTGGCTGTAATAGGTACAATTAATGTATTAAAGGGTATGCTAGGCACAACACAGCCAGAAACGGTAGTTGAGTATCTTGGGGTTATTTTTTGGTATGACCTTAATAACGGCCAAATAGCTCAATATAGCTCAAATGGAGTATTCCCAATTAGTTCTTTCAAAATGGAAAGACTATTTAAAAATTATGCAAAAGGCTATTTAGCAGCTAATTCTAATAACTTAGATAATATAAACGGATTTCATCATATTCCAACCTACATTGATCCATTCCATAAAGAATTTGGAATATCATTGCCGGGCTTGATTTATGAGAACTATGCAGACACATTGCCTAGTTATCCAACTGTACCAGCATACGCAAGTTCTATTATAAATAGATTTGATATGTCTGATAACTTGTCTAAGACCGTAGTTTTTCATTTGCAAGATAACCAATGGAAAAGCGACTATCAATTTATAGCTGAACAATACGAATATTTTGAAAACAGAATGTTTGGCTTTAAAAACGGGGCTTTATATGAGTTTAATACTAATACTTCCACGTGGAACACTTGGTTTGGTACTCAATACCCCGTTAGGATTTGTTGGGTGGTTAATCAACCATTAAGCGGATTAAAAGATATGGCAGAATTGGTAGTTGAGGGTAATCAAGCCCCAGATTACACGGTTTTGTACACTACGCTTCCAAACACACAAATTACAGATTTGACAGAAACAGAGTTTGTAAGCCAAGAAGGAATATACTACGGAAGGTTTTTGAGAGATAGACTATCGCCCAATGCAACAGGTACGCCGGATCAGAAGATGTTAAACGGAGATGTAATTCTTTCTCAAATTCCTCAAATTATGGCTGAATGGCAGTCTTACGACTCAATAATTTATGTTAATTTTGTAGATGTAGGATTTAACCTGTCAAGAGGTCAAAATTTTATTTTAGGTAATCAATAAAAGTATTAATTTTAATTTAAATAGAACATTATGCCAATAGATCCAATGACAGCTGGCCTCATAGTAAGCGGTGTAAGCGCTTTAGGTAAAGGGATATTCGGTGCAACTCAGATGAGTAAAGCAAACAGATTAAATCCTCAATTTGCAGAGTATAAAGAAAATCCTTTAGCTAAACAAAATTTAGGTGTAGCTCAACAATTATTTTATGGCAGAACGCCGGGCATGAGTCAAGCTCAAGCCAATATTCAAGCAGCTCAAGCAAATCAATTGGCAGCAGGTCAAAGAGGCGCAACTGACTCTGCAACATTATTAGCACTAGGCGCAGGATCACAAGGCGCAACTAATGCAGCACTATCAAACCTTGCAGCGCAAGAAGCTCAACAAAAAATGGGTATGTTTGATAATTTAAGTAGAGCATATGCAATGTCTATTGGAGAAGGAGATAAAGTACAACAAAATAAAATGATGAAATTCCAATTTGATGCAAATGCACAAAATGCATTACGTCAATCTGGTATTAGTAATATATTCGGTGGGGCAAGCGATATCGCAGGAGGATTAATGCAATATGGTAATTATCAAAATGCTCAGGATTACAATGAGGCATTGCGCGGATTGATTGGGAAGGGGGTTGGTTCAGTTGCTCCAACAATAGGAAGCAATTTATCGCAAAAGCAAATAAATAGAATGATGGGTAACCCATACGGTTTAAATTTTTCAAATCAATAACAAATGGCAAACGGAAATTTAGGTAGTTATGCGGTAACGCTTCCAAATGTGTTTCAAGCTCCGGGACAGGCTTTGCAGTCTGCAACTGAACAAGTGCAAAGACAAGGTGAAAATCTTGCTCAAATGCAAATGCGTCAACAGGAAATTGCTGAAAGAAAAGCTGAAAGAGATGAAGCTCAATTGTATAGAAAAATGCAAACTATACAAGAGCTTTCTGATTTGTCAAAATATCAAACAGCAAATGATGTAGCAAATGCTATTGGAAATAAAAATGCTTTTGAAATAAGAAAAAAATATATAGACCTTGCAAGGCAGGGTAAGGTTAACGATGCTGATATTTTTGAGGGAATTAATAAAGAAATAGCTTCTACTGCACAAGGAATGAACGCATTAAAAGCGGAAGGCGAAAATTTTGAAAATGAACTAAAAAATATGAAGCAGATAATGCCAAAATTAGATGCGCCAAGAATATTGCGAGATTATAGAAAAGATGTAGTTAATAGAAGAATAGAAGATGGAGTTTCATTTAAAAATCCACTAGAGGTTCAGCAATCTGAATTTGCTACTAACTTATTAGATCCGGATAACTTAAGTGATTATTTAACAGATATAAGCGATTTAGAAAAGCAAGTAGTAAGCCCCAAATCTGTAAGAGAAATGAATTTGGCAGTAGGTTCTTCAAAAGACTTTGTTCCATTTGAAGGTAAAGTTCCATTTTTTGCTGAAGCGGTATTACCAGAAGGGTATATAGAGGGGGATTATTTGCCAAAAGGATTTGTACCCGAAACAAGGGTTAAGTCAGAAATCATTCCTGAAATAAAAAAATTAACAGGACTTGATTTTAAAGTAGTTCCTGATGATGTATATAGCAATTTCGCAGACGATCCAATTGGGAAAACAAATGTCATTGCATTAGCAAAGCAAAAGTTTCCTACATACAAAAATTTTACACCTGTTGAAAAGTATAATGCTCAAAAAAATGCACTTTATGATTATATAACCAAAAAAAATGTAAGCGGTTTTACAAGCAAAGAAAGAAAGGTAAAAGCAGATACTAATATAAATATTCCAAAAGAAGGTACGCCAACAGTTGATTTATGGTCTGGTATTAAAAATTTAGTAGAATCTACAAAAGAAGGATTTGCTACACCTTTTAATGAACTTTCAGCAAAAACTCAAGGTATATTATTAGATTTTGCAAGAGATGCAAGTGGAAAAGGTAAAGATGAATTAAATCAAACTAATATAGTTTTAAAGAAAAATCCACAAGGAGAAATAGCTATATATAAATATAATAGTAAAAAGCAATTATTGGGTGATATGATTGTTCCACTGAATGAGCAGGATGTGAATATAGAGGGACAAGCAACCGCTGCTGGGAAAACAGAAATAGCTCGAAAAGGGGAAAAATCAGATGAAAAAACTTATATTGCAGGAGGTAAAAAGTATACAAAATCTGATTTAAATAAGATGGGTTATACTGA
Source organism: uncultured Bacteroides sp. (assembly GCA_964646395.1). Lineage (GTDB taxonomy): Bacteria > Bacteroidota > Bacteroidia > Bacteroidales > JACABE01 > JACABE01. Next base: position 47,032 of record CAZYEM010000001.1, on the reverse strand, counting down.
TGATCAAATAAAAGAGGCTATTAAATTAGGTACAATTAAACAATAATAATGGCAGAAGAAATTTTAAATAACGATCCTTTAGGTATATTGTCAAAACCTAAAAATGATCAAGATCCATTAGGTATCTTAAAAAAAAAAGAATCTACACCTTTAGGATCTTCGGTTACACCATTACCATCTCAAGATAAGTTTCAGCAAGGGTTAGCTATGGCTAAAAGCCCAATAGCTTCTGCTGTAAATAAAGATACACAAAAAGACAATAATTGGTTTGCTGGAATGTATAACAATCTTGTTAAACCTATATCATCCCTTGCAGGAGGAACCGCATATTTGGCAGAAGCTGTGTTGGGGGGTAGGCCAGAAGCTATGGTTACTCGTCTTGCATCTGCAAGAGAATTTCAAAAATCAACTGAATCTTTTTTTGATAAATTAAGATCTGAAAAATCATCAAAAGAATACGAGCAAAAGCAAGCGAAAGAATTTGATGTTACACCTGTGCAGAAGGAAAATCAAATGTCCAGAGAAGATGCACTGACGCTGACAATGATTGATCCGGAAAAATTAACTCCTATTCAATTAAAAAAATATAATGAAATTTTAGTAAAAAATAAAGGAAAAGAAAAGCCATCTTCAATTTTCAGTGGAGTTGACGCTAAAGATGTAAAATCAATGGCTTTCCAAACTCCGGGACAATTATTAAGTTTTATAATGGGGGCATACACTGCTGGTACTACATATATACCTCAGTCAATTAGTGATGCATCAAATGAAATTTATGAAACAGATAAAGGTAATAAATTAAATGATGGCCAAAAAGCGGCTTATATATTTACGCAAGCAGCAGCTCAGTATGCTTTAGAAAAGGTTTCTTTAGATTTAATATTAAAAAATACAGGATTAGGAAAAGCTGCAAAACAAAAAATTGCCAATGAAATAGTAGATAAATTTGTTGCAAAAGGTGTTAAGGCAACTGCTGAAGATGTAGAAAAAGAAGCAATACGATTGGCTAGCTCTATGGCGTCTAAAGCAAAAAGAATTGGAATCAAAGCTGCAACTGGAGCAGCGGTAGAACCCGGCACAGAGGCATTGCAAACAGGTGCCGCAGAAGGGGTTAAATTATTAACAAATAAAATTTCAAAAACAGATGTTTTTAATGAAGAAGATATAATTGCTAATTTAGGTAAAAATATGATTAATTCTGCTGCAATGGCAACCGGCCCCGGAGCTATTGGTGGAGGATTTGTAGGCTCATTTCAAAATACAAAAAAAGCAATTAGGGAAGAAATCGCAAACGAAAAGGATGTTAATACTATTCAAAGTGAAATAAACAAACAAGTTGAAGAAGGAAATATAACTCCAGAAGAAGCGCAAGCTGCAAATATTACAGCAAAACAATATGCAGATATAGCTAGTAAAATACCGTCAACAGTAACTCCTCAAGATAAGTATAAGATTATTGGCGGTATTGAACAAAGAGAGGCTTTAAATATAAAAAAACAACAAGCATATGAAGAATTAACTGATTTAGATCCTGTATTTAAAAAAGAAAAGCAAGATCAAATTGATTTAATTCAGGCTAAGATAGACGAAACAAATGATTATTTAGAAGGCATTGTAAGTGGTAAAAAACCTGAATATAAAGAGAAAAGAGGAATGTACTTTAAAGTAGATTCTGAAGGCAATGAAACGCCTATAAATAAGGAAACCTATGATTTAGCTACGTCTATTCGTGATGAAGATAAAGTAAAAGAAAAGCAACAGTTTGACCAATTTGTAAATAGAATTGTAGAAGGGGAAAGAATGCAAACTCCTGAAGATTTACAATTCTACGAAAATAACAAGACAGAGATTGAAAAGGCGTTAAAAACAAAGGCAGAAGAAACAAAACCTGCTGTTGTAATGCCAGAAGAAAACGTAGCTCCTCAAGTAGTAGAGCCAAGCAAAGGCGCTGCCGTTATCATGCCAGAGGGGAATATTGCAGCAGAAACAACAGTAGTAGGCGCACAACAACAAGGCAAAGCTCCTTCTGTTATAATGCCAGAAGCTAATGTAGCTCCTGAAGTTGCAGTTAAACCAACTGAAGTAGATAAAAGGCAAAAACAATTAGAAAGGGTTGAAAGGCTTAATCCTGATGCAGGATTCCCATTGTTCAATGTGGGGCAAGTCCATAATGACGGGAATAGATATATCGTTAGCAATGCAACAGATAACAGAACAAATCGTAACGCAGAAGGCGTTGTAGTTATTTCTAAAATTATAGAGCCAGCTCAAGTAGATGAAAATGGCAAAATGACCAAAGCCGCTACCGTTGAAACAACAATTTTTGATTCAAAAGAGGATGCTCAAAAGGCACTACAAGATAACTATAATAAATATAAGGCTATTGCCGAAGAAAGATTATCAAAAGCTCAAGCAGAAGTTAAACCAACTGAAGCAAAGCCAGAAGTTAAATCTAAATTAGAAGCGTTTAAAACTAAGTTTGCTCCACAGCCTAAAGAGGTTTCAATAAGTGGTGCGAAAGGCGCAGAAACTAGAAAAATTAAAGAAGAAGCCGGGAAGGTAATGCCAAAGGATGCTCGAGGATTTGCTTTGTCTTGGCTAGCCAATAGTGGTGAAAAGATAAGTTCAGATTCAGTAAATAAATTACTTGGATCGTTTAGGGCATCTCTTAACGTTGGTAAAACAAAAAAAACACAAGAAGCATCAACAAGGGATTATGTTGATAATCAAGGACAAGAAATAGATACAATTGCAGATAATATTTGGGATAATTTACCAGAAGGGTTAGAAGATAAAATTTCTAGTTCTCAAATTAGAGATCAATTAGAAATGCTTATTTCTGAATATCCAACTAAAAAAGCAGCAGCAGCAGCCCTTGTTCAATATGCTGGAGAAGATTTAAGTTTAGATCAACAAAGGGCTAAATATGAAGAAGGTAAGGGAATTGAAGAAATGAAAACAATTCCAATAGTTGATTCTAGAGGCGAAATAGAAGGCGGATATCAGGTTCCGGTTTCAGATGATAGAACATTTATTTTTAGTAAAGATTATGAAACAGAAGTTAAAACGATTCCAATTGAATTTGAGGGCGGATTTGTTCCATTTGTAGAAGGTGAAGAAGATTTGCCATTTGCAGTAGAAGAACCAACAACAGAAGAAGTAGCCCAAATGCAAGATATAGTAAAAGACTATATTGATGATGGAACTACGTCTTTAACTGAAATTAAAAAAGCCATTGCTAAAGAACTTGGATACAATACCAAGAAACTAAGACAGACAATAGATGATGCTTTTAATAAATACACAGCAACAAAAAAAGCAGCTCCGGCAGAAGTAACAAGCGGTGTTATTGGCAGAATTGGGAACGCATTGAAAAAGATGTTTGGAAAAGATGCTCAAAAGCCTTTTATAGCAAAAGACTCAAAAGCGTTAGAAGCAAAATTAAATGATATAAAAGATGATGTGAGATTTCAAATTGAAGCAGGGTTCAGAGGCACAAACGATATGCCAGTTGCATATAGATACGATACAGATAAAGTGGCTAGAGAAAGATTTGATATACCTAAATTAAAACAAATAGGTGCAGGAAGCGACAGGGTGGTATTTGATCTTGGTGATGGTAAAGTATTAAAAGTTGCAAAAACGCCTAGAGGATTAGAGCAAAATATACATGAAGGTGATTATTATTTGTCAGGATCTATTATACCAGAGGTATTTGAAAGAGGATTAAACTATGTTGTAGTTGAAAAGATAGAGCCACCATTGAAAGCAACTAAAGGTTCTGATAAGTTAAATGACCTTTTAAATAAAATACAAAAGTTCTCTCAAAAAGACTTTGATAACCATGTTCCAGAATTGCAAGAAGTAATTGAAGAATACGAGATGTCAGATATATTCAATTACGATTTATTGTGGAATGATTTTAAGGCTAAGCGAAATTGGGGATTAAAAGACGGGCAGCCATTGCATTTAGATGGAGGTTCATTTGGTGGATTGCAAATGCTAGATAAATTTAAAGGTCAAAAACCATTAAGTGATCCTGAATTTAGAGATATCTATAATAAAAGCAAAAAGGCAAAAATTGAAAATAAAGACGTAGATAAGTTTACAAAGTTTATGGCTACGCCTGATGCGGATATACTTGGATTTACTTACAAAAACAAAATGTATTTAAATGGAGAAAAATTAAATCCAAATACTCCAATACACGAAGCAGGGCATATATGGGTTGAGTGGACAAAAACAAACGATCCAAAGATTTATGCAAAAGGTATGCAATTGGTTGAAGGTTCTCCATATTTAGCAAAAGCAAAAGAAAGCAAGTTCTATCAGCAGCAAACAGAAAATATGAATGATGCTGAAAAGGCGGAATATTTTAAGAACGAGGCATTGGCTATGGCTATTGGAGATAAAGGTGCGCAATTCGTTGTAGAGTCTAAGAAAGAGTCGTTTAAGGATTGGTTAAAAGCATTATGGACTAAAATAAAAAGTTTAACAGGATTTAAAGATTTGACAGATCAAGAGTTTCAAGATCTTACATTTGAAGAATTTTCTAAAATGGCTGTTAAGGAGATTTTAGGGGTAGAGAATGACTTAGACCAGTTCCAAGCTGCAAGATCAATAAAGAAAAAGAAAGAATTTGTAAAAAACAAGATAAGGGGAGAAGCTAATAAAAGAGCAATAGATGATTTTGAGATAGATGATATGGTTAAGTTAATCAAAGCAGATTATGATTTACAAACATTTAAAAATATAAAAGATGCCGTACAAAAGCGAAGCGCAGAGGAGGTACTTCCAAGCCAACCGCGCAAAATTGGAGAAAGAAGGGGTGAACGTAGACGAGTGGAACCAAGAATCGAAGGGCAAGCAGTTGCCGGAGAAGGTAAAACAACACAAGCCGAAGATTTTGAGGAAATCTCTGAGGAAATTGAAAATGTAGGTTTAGATAATGAAGATGTAGATTATCTTGGTATTACAAATAAAGAATTGAATCAATTAAGAGAATCTTTAGGATTGCCAGAATATACTGGAACAGAGATTGAAACACATGAAATGTTAAGAGAAATTGCTGCTAAGATGATTAAAAAGAAAGCAAGCATAGAAAATCTGTACAAAAAAATCAGAAATGGTCAGCCTCTTAAAAATTATGAAGTAGCATTCATGGCTGAATATAGAGCTGCTTTAGATTTGGAATTAAAGAATAATCCTTCAAAAGAATTGCTTGAAAAAGTAAAAGAATTTGTTGACAATTCTCAAACTGCAGGATCATTATCAGGTAAATCATTGCAAAGTTTTCAAATAGTAAAAAAAATAAACGAAGCTAATACGTTGTCTAATTTCTTGCTTTCAAGGCAAGAAGATAAGGGTTTCGCATTAACAGATAAAATGATATCTGTAGAAACATCTAAATTTGAAAAAGTTCAAAAAGCAAAAGAAGATCTTGAAATTTCAATAGAGCAAGATATTGAGAAACAGCTTTCATACGAAGCTAAAAAAGAGCCTAAAAAAACTAAGGAAGAATATGCAAAAGAAAGAAAAGAGGCTTTAGAAGCAGCAAGAGAAGCCATAAAAAAGGTTAATAGGGGAGATTACGGGTTGTTTGCAGTGCCTACCTTTGGGGTTCCTCAATTATATGCAGCGGCACCACATATTAATAAATATGCAAGAAGTTTATTTTCTGAAGGTGTTTCTAAATTAGATGATATTGTAACAGAAATTCAAAAAGAATTTTCAAGTATAATAGATGGTCTTACAAAAAGAGATGTCATTGATGTTATTGCAGGAAAGTATAATACTCAAAAAAGAACAGAAAACACAATTAATGCTGGTTTAAGATTATTGAAAAGAGAAGCAGATTTACTAGGTCAATTAGAACTTGCAAGAAAAGGCGAAGAAGAAGCTAAAACAGAAAAAGAATTAGCTACAAAGAGCAGAAGAATAGTTGAACTTGAAAGAAAAATAAAAGAAGTAAGAGAATTAAACAGATCAAAAGAAGTTGCAGAAGAAGGAGTGTCGGAGCAATCTCCGAGCATTGGTAAAGATGATTCTGATAAAACTTATAATGAAAAAAGGCAGAAATTTATTAGAAAAAAAATTGCCAAACTTGAAGATGATTTAAAAAATAAAAACTTTGAAAAAGAAGTAGTAGAAAAACCAAAGTACAAAGAGTCTAAAAAAACTAAAGAATTATATGAAAAATTAATTGATCTTGAAAAGAAAATTACTTTAGAAAGATATAAGGATAGACAATCAAAGTTAAGTAAATGGGAAAAAGGTTGGGATAAAGCGCAAAGTGTTTTGGGTATTAGAAGAATAATTCAAACATCAATTGATGCTTCTATTTGGTTAAGACAATTGTCTAAAATTACCTTTAACCCACTTCATTGGGACGTTGCTTTAAAATTTTTAAATGCTAGTGGCAAATCTGCATTTAGTCAAAAAAATTATGACAGATTAATGTATAATCTTAATCAGGCTCCTGAATATAAGGATTCTGTTGAAGATGGTATTAGATATAACGATATTAACAAAGAAAATGTAAATGAACTTTTGCCAAAGAGTTTTATTTTCGAAATTCCTATTTTGAAAGAACCATTGCTTGTATCTCAAAGGTTAGCCGATGCTTCGCTAAACATAGCTAGATATGAGCTTTATACGAAATTAACAAAAAATCTTTTAAGCAAGGGTATTACCAGAGAGTCAGATCCAAATGAATATAAAGAAATGGCAAAATATGTCATGAACATGACTGGTAGTGGTAATATGTTAAAAGTTTTGGAAACAAAATCTGGAGAAAAAGTAGCTTCGTCTGTTTTTTATGGTGCTAGATTAATGGCTTCAAATATAAACATGCTAAACCCTGTTTATTTTTTAAAAATGCCAAAAGAGGTGCAAAAAATGGCATTTCGAGATTTAGCAGCAAATACGTCTACAATACTTGCATTGGGTTTAGCAGCAGCAGCAGCAGGAGCTAAGATATCGTTTGATCCGGATGAGCCTGATTTTTTACAGCTTAGGTTTGGTAAAAAAGTATATGATATTACATCTGGTCAAGCTGCATATATTAGAACTTTTTTAAGATTGGTAGAAGCGGGATATGCAAGGGCAGCAAAAAGTAAATTTGAGGCAAGCGAATCGGCATCATTTGCTTGGAATAGCACATTGAGATTTTTTAGAAACAAATTAGCTCCAAATAATTCATATGTTGTTAGCGCAATTGTTGGTAAAAATTCGATTGGTGAAGATTTTGATCCAATGGAAATAGTTAAAATATACCCAATGTATGCAGATGATGCATATGAGGCGGCAAAAGAAGATGGTTTTATTTCTTTACTTACTGTATTGTTGCCAAATATAGTTGGATTGGGTTATTCTAGTTATTACAGAGAAAGCGCTTTAAAACCTATGGATGAAATAATAATGAGAGCTAAAAACTCTGACGAAATGAATCCTGAATCAGTTAAAAAGAATATTACCAAAGATGAATTTAAGCAATTTGTAAAACTTAGAGATTCTTTGATTGAGGAAAAAATGAAAGAATTATATGAAGAAGGTTACAATGATACTCCTTTAAAGGAATTGACTAATGAAGAAATTGCAAAAGCTATACTTTTAATAAAGCGTAAAGCAACAAAAGAAGCCAAAAGTGAATTAGAATTTGATAATGAAGATGAAGAATAATATCTTTGTTACAACTAAAACTAACTTATAATGGAAACATTAGAAGAATTAAGACAAAAGGTAGCCCTATATGAACAAAACGGGGCTGCCAAGTTGTTTTACGCTTTAAATAGAAAGGCAAACGAAATGGCTGATTTGCTTAACAAAACCAACTTGTCCCATTTGCTTTTAGAAGATCCAAAAGACAAGACTTTTGAAAGATTAAAAGCTATTTGGAATGATAGCTCTGCTTTGTCAACGGCAATTAAGGATCTAGGTATATCTGCTGGTGTTACTGGCGATGAGCAAAAGGATGTAGTCAAAAAGCCATTTGTAGAAAGTATAGCTGAATCTAGAAGATAATGGCTGAAGTAATAAGTATATACGGAACCAACATTACCCTACCTGAATGTGATACTGAAATAGAAGATTGGGGTGAATCTAATCCTGCCGAGCAGTATTGGAGAAGAAAAGAACTGCCTAATATTTTTCAGGCAGTAGAATACGATAAGGAGGGCAACGCTTTGCTTGATGCACAACAGGCAGCTTTTGCCACAAGAGAAGTAGATAGATGCAAGAAAGGGTTTTGGTTTTACAACAATGGTAAAGCCACATATATTACAGGTAAGCATTATTTTTACCTTCAATGGTGGAAGCTAGAGGATGATATCTATGGTGATTTCAGGGATGCGGATAAAAGATACTTTTTATTTTTAGACCATTGGGAAAAGACGCCGTGGTGTTTAGGTGTTGTCAGGGGTAAGAAACGCCGTGAGGGTGCGACCTCCCAAGCGACATCAAATATAATTTACGAGTGTATTTTCTATAAGAACAGCTTTTGCGGTTTGACGAGTAAAACGCAGATAGATGCCAAGGCAGCCTTTACCAACATGATTTCATTTGGTTACAGACAGCTCCCGGTATTCCTAAAGCCCAAGCAATTAAACAATAAGGACAGTGTAAGCGAACTTGTGTTTGCCCATAAGTCAGTAGACATTAGAGGCACAAAAGGCAATGCAATAGATAATGATACCGGACATAGGTCTAGAATTGATTATCGTGCGCCTTCCTTGAACTCTTATGACTCTGGTCGTCTTAGTCGTGGTTTATTTGATGAAGGCGGAAAATGGGCAAAAGAAACGCCATTCTCGACATTCTTATCCATTGTAAGTAAAACATTGGTAAAAGGTGCCAAGAGAGTAGGATTTATTGAATGTCCATCAACCTCGAATAGTATGACTAGCGGGGGTGAGGAGTTCAAGATAGTATGGGATGCTGCCGATCATTTGAAATATCCCAAGACGCCAAATCGTTTGGTTAAATATTTCTCGCCCGCGTATGATGGTTATCTGGGCTTTATTGATCGATATGGCATGAGTGTAATCGGGCCACCAACAGAAGAACAATATAAATATTTAGTTGATAATTACGTTGGTGCAGGCGATTTGAATGAAGAAGATGTTAGGTTGGGAGCTAAAGAATACTTATTAGCCAAGCGTAAGCAATTAGAAGCCGTTCAGTTAGAGGAGGAGATAAGAATGAATCCTTTTGATGAAAGGGAGATGTTCATGCTTAGAAATACCAATTGCCATTTTGATGCGGTATTGCTTAACGACCTTTATGAAATAGCCAAAATTAATGAGAAAGAAGTGCTTGAATATGGTAATTGGACTTGGAAAGACGGAGTGCCATTTACAGAAGCAGTATGGGAAACGACTAGCAAAGAAGCAGCAAGATGGACTAGAGCTAAGAATTTTAAGATAACAAAAGGCGAAACATACACAAGAAGGGGTAATTTATTTTTACCTAAAAATTCAGTGCAGTTTATAATGGGATGCGATCCATTCCAAAACTCAGTGGTTGAACATGGAGAGGGTTCAAAGGCAACTAGCTTAGTTTTGAATAGATATGATATAGGCATAAACGATCCGGTTTATAATATGATGTTTGTTTCCAAGTATCACGCAAGACCTAAGATGGTAGAGCTTTTCCATATGGATATGGTACTGCAATGCTTTGCTTATGGAGGCCAAATGCTAATAGAGGCGAAAATGGATGGCGGATTGCGAAAGTTTTTTGTTGACAATTATTGCGAAGCGTTTCTGATAAGATTGCCAGAAAAATCAAATTACGGGGTAGACCCTAATGCGGACAATAAAGCCCTAATGGTGAACCTTTGGGAACAATACATTTTAACGCATGGTAAGGAAGGAAAGATAATATACCCAGAATTAATAGACGATAAATATGATGGATTGATTAAGTTTAATGTAAACGAAACAGAGGTATCTGACTTAGTAATGGGAGGCGGATGGACTTTATTTGCAGATTATTATAAAAGAGCAAACTTTAAAAAACCGGAAGCCAAATTCAAACTGACTGACTTTTTCCCACAAACTAAACTAGCGTAATGTCTTGGACTAACTTTTTTACTAAAATATTTGTCATAAACTTGCCGGAAAGAACAGATAGACTAATAGAGATTGCAGAACAACTTTACAAATGGAATATCCCATACGAATTGATTAATGCCACAAAGCATGAAAATGGAGCAGAAGGCTTGCGCATTACAGTAGAGAACATATTTAGAGAAGCGATAAAGAACGAATGGGAGTCAGTCTTGATATTTGAAGATGACGCTATGTTTGTTGATTCTTGTGGTAACCCTAACGATACAATGAATGAAGTTGTAAAGCAATTGCCTCTTACATGGGATATCCTTTATCTTGGGGCGCAATGTACTACGGGGTTTAAATTAAGAGCATCACCTAACCTTTTATTAGTAGAAAACGCATATGCCACCCATGCTTGGGCAATATCATTACATGGGATGAAGGAGATATTGATGGCAGTTTTAGAAGCTCCAATAGACAATTGCATTGTAAATAAGATACAATGCCATGGCACAACTTACATTACTTATCCACTTTTATGCACTCAAAGGCCGGGCGTATCAGATATAGGCAATACCTTTATTGACTGGCAGCCATTTATAGAACAAAGATATTATCAAAAACTAGGAAATTTATGAGAGAAATTTGTATATGTATACCAACTTGGAATAGGGTAGAAATGACATTGAAAAGTTTTAGTAAGGTATATGACGATCCTCGTGTTAAAAACATTGTAATAGTGGACGACATGAGTGATTTGCCTATTTATAACCAATTAAAGCAAGAATGTGATAAGCTAAAAAAGGTTAAACTATTTAGAAACCTAAGCAACAGAGATTGTTATGCAAACAAGTATGTGGCTATAAGCCTATCAACAACAGACTATTGTATCATACTTGATTCTGACAATGAAATAGACACAGACTATTTGGACAAGATATATGAGCAAGAATGGGATAAAGACACGGTATTGGCACCAGATTGGGCTATGCCAATGTTTAATTACACAGAATACGCTAACCTAATTGTAACCAAAGACAACTTACCGGAATATATAGACAAGTCAATGTTTGAAACTTGCTTGAATTGCATGAACTATTTTGTAAATAAAAATTCTTATTGTGAAGTATGGGATGCGGAAATAGATCCGGTAACCAGCGATAGCTTATTTCAGAATTACAATTGGCTAATGTCAGGTCGAATTATCCATATAGTTGAAGGGTTAAGATACAATCATTTAGTCCACAATCAATCGCATTATATAAATAATGTGCAAAGAACAGGAGATTTTAGAGAAAAATTAATAGAAAAAATTAGGGAATTAAATTAAATTAATTAACTTTATCCCCTATGGTAACCTTCAACAACGCGGGAAGAATGGGCAACTGGCTTTTTGAGTGTGCTACGGCTATGGCCTATGCGTTACGGCATGACTTAAATTTTACCGTTCCAAACGAAACTAGCAACCCAAAATGGAACCCCATCTATTGCTCGCATTTAATTAATGATAGCTATAATCCCGGACTTGAAAAAGTTCACTTATGGGAAACAAAACATTCTTACGAAGAATTACCATACGATTCATCATGGAAAGATAAGAATATAATAATTGAAGGGTACAGACAAACAGCTAAATACTTTGACAACTATCGTAATGAAATACTTTACTTGTTAAATTTTCCATATAAAAAAATGGATGGCTATGTTTCTATCCATGTAAGACGAGGCGATTATGTAACATTAAGAGATAAACATCCGGAGGTAACAATAGAATGGTATGAAAAGGCAATGGCTATGTTCCCTAACTATAAGTTTAAATTCTTTTCAGATGACATTAGTTGGTGTATGGAAACATTTGCGCATAGAAGCGATTGTGAATATTCTGGAAATACAGACGAGCAATCCGATCTTGTAGAAATGAGCTGGTGTGAGCATCAAGTATGTTCTCCATCTACATTCTCTTGGTGGGGTGCGTATTTAAATAAAAATGAAGATAAAAAAGTAATCTTTCCGCAGTTTTGGTTTAGTGAAGGATGGTGCGGATTAGACACTAGCGATATTGTTAAACCTGAATGGATAAAATTATGAATGATTTAATTATGTTTGATTTTCAGCATTTCTATCAAAGAATTGCAAAAGAGTTACCCAACAACGCACGACTAGCAGAAGTCGGTATTGCAAATGGCGATAGTGTTATATATCTAGCACAAGAATTAAAAAACTTGGGTAAAGATTTTAAAATTTATGCAATAGATAATATGGGCTACGGTGGTTTTTTCCAAATGAAAACCATATACGAAAACATTATAAAAAGCGGTTTGGGTGATTATATAGAAGTAATGCCTTACCCAAGTTTAGAGTGTGCTAAAATGTTTAATGATGGTTTTTTAGATTTTGTTTATATTGATTCATCACACACATACAAAGAAACAAAGCAAGAAGTAATTGAATGGTATAATAAAGTAAAAGATGAGGGCGTACTAGCAGGCCATGATTTTAATGCAGATGAAGTAAATAGAGCAGTAAGTCAAATTGTGCCAAAAATATTTATCAGATCAGATATTGCAGATAGAGAATTTGAGGCAGAAAAAGTTTTACATTCAGAAGAAACTGCTAACGGATGGGGATTATGGTGGTTTAAAAAACAATGGTATTTAAAACTAAATAAATTTTAATATGAAAACAGCTTGCGTATTAGGCGGTCATGGAATGATTGGGATGCAATTAGTAAAAAGATTAAAAAGCGAAGGTTATTGGGTAAGATCAGTAGATGTCAAACAGCCTGAATTTTCAAAGTCTGAAGCAGATGAAGCATTTATTTTAGATTTGCGTAATCCATCAAGTGTATCAAAGGCTTTATGGAACCCCCAACAAACAACATGGCATGATAACGTTAATGCATTTGATGAAGTGTATCAATTAGCTGCCGATATGGGGGGCGCTTTGTATGTATTTACAGGCGTTAATGATGCAGATATTATTTATGATTCAACAATGATTAATTTAAATGTGGCAAAGGCTGCGTCAGAATGTGGAGTTAAGAAATTATTCTTTTCATCAAGTGCTTGTGCTTATAGCGAAAGACTACAAGAGTCATTAGATAGCGCATCATTAAAAGAAGATTCAGCTTGGGATGGCAAGCCAGATAGTGTGTACGGCATTGAGAAGCTACTATCAGAACAGATTTATGATTCTTTCAGAAGAAACAAAGGGTTAGATGTAAGAATTGGTCGTTTCCATAACATATTTTCTCCTGAATGTACTTACAAGGACGGCAGAGAAAAAGCTCCAGCAGCAGTGTGTAGAAAGGTAGCAGAAGCAACAGATGGTGGAGAAATTGAAATATTTGGTGATGGTTTACAACAGCGTAGTTTTTTATTTATTGACGAGTGTTTAGATGGTATAAAAGCATTGATGCAATCGGATTATGTTTATCCTGTTAATATTGGCTCAGATGAAATGATATCAATTAATGACTTGGCTAAAATGGTTATTAAAATTTCAGGCAAAACTTTAACAATTAATAATGTTGAATCAAACGCATTAGGTGTTAGAGGTAGAAATTCAAACAATGAGTTGGTAGAAAAGGTAACAGGTTGGCGTCCAACAAAGCCACTTGAGGAAGGCATGGTTAAATTATATAATTGGATTGAATTAGAAGTTAATAAACATAAAAGCAAAAGTATATGATGATATCATTTGATTACTTAGTCAGCAAGCATAAGTTAGATATAAAAGGCGTTCTTCACTTAGGCGCATCAACAGGGCAAGAAAGAAAAGAATACGATAATTATTGTAAGGGCGATGTTTTGTGGGTCGAAGCAATACCATCTGTTTATTTAGAATTAGTAAAAAACATAGAACCTTATGAAAAGCAAAGAGCTTTTAACGCTTGTCTAAGTAATGTAGACAATGAAGAAGTGGTTTTTAATGTATCAAATAATGAAAGCCAGAGTTCATCAATGTTTGAGCTTGGTACTCATCTTTTAATCCATCCAGAAGTGCATTACATAGAACAGATAACAATGAAAACTAAGAGAGTTGATACTCTGTTTAAGGGTTATAGTTTTAAAAATATAAACTTTCTTAACGTAGATCTTCAAGGTGCAGAGCATTTGGCTATTGAAGGTATGGGTGATTTGATTAAAAATATAGATTACGCATTGCTAGAGGTTAATATGAAGGAAACTTATAAAGGATGTATGCTTATTCCTGATTTAGATTATTTCATGATGCAGCGCGGATTTGAAAGAGTTGAAACAGGCGATTGGGTTGCCGAAACGTGGACTGATGCCCTTTATGTAAGAAAATTTAATATATGATAGACGTACCAAAGGAGTTTATGCCTACCATAAACACGGTTTATCCTTTTGAAAATTATACTATTTTTGAAGAATGGGTATCTTCTAGGTTTATACCAGATTTTAATGGGAGGGCTTATTTAAGAATCCATTGGACATCATATCATGTAAATAACAATTATGGGAATGATCCGGTAGCTAGAAAAAGCCTGCAAGACTATGTAGATGCATTGCCTAGAAATCAACGATATTGGACAATTTGCCAATACGATGATGGGGTTTTGGTTGACTTTAAAGATTTAGATATATTGGTATTCAATATGAGTAAGAAAGAAGGGATAGAGATACCTTTGCTTTGTATGCCACATAGTTTTAAATGGAATGGTAAAAAAACAATTTTTGCTTCTTTTATTGGCACTAATACTCACCCAATAAGAAATTATGTATTTAATATTCAAAATTCAGATTATTACATATCCCAAGAGCAGCATGATGTAAATAAGTTTTGTGGTATTATTAGTCAATCTATATTCGGATTATGCCCTAGAGGGTATGGTTTAAACAGCTTTAGAATCGCCGAGTGCATCCAGTACGAAACTATACCTGTGTATATTAGCGATGAGTTTATTAATTGCTTTGATGCCAATTTTGAAGATTATGGGGTAGTCATAAAAGCTGAAGATGCTCATAGGATAGTACCAATTTTAAACAGTATCCCAAGTATAGACATAGTTGAAAAGCAACTAAAAATAAAAGAAATATACAATAAGTATTATACTTACCAAGGGGCTTTAAACAACATAATACAGAATCTAAATGAAGATAGCGGTAATTCATAATTTTGATGCTGGTGATCGATTTGACAGGTTAATGAATGAATTTAAAGAGCAGGGCATCAAAGACTTTTCTTTTTTCCCTGCCGTATATGATTCTCATTCAGTTAAAAAAGCAATTAATTTAGCTCATAAACAATGCGTTCAGTATGCCAAAGACACAGGTTTGCCTGAAATATGCATAATGGAGGATGACGTTCATTTTACCAATCCGGATAGTTTTTCGTACTTTTTAAGAAATAAGCCATTAGATTTTGATATTTATTTGAGTGGCATATACATTGGGGAGATTCGTGAAGATCAAACAGTAGATAATTTTACTGGTTTTCATTGCTACATAGTCAACAGCAAGTTTTACGATACATACCTAAATACGCCTTTAGATGAGCATATAGACCGTGCGTTAGGGGGGTTAGGGAAGTATGTGGTTTCCGATCCTTTTATTGCTATTCAATACAACGGATTTTCATATAACACAAAAATGGAAATGAATTATGATAGTTTATTGGAAGGCAGAAAATTATATTAAATTAATTAATATAATTTAATTTGTTTTTTTTATTTACTTTTAATTAATTTTGGTTAATTAAATCTTCATTAGTATAATGCAACAGGCCACCAACACATACCCTAACCAGCAGATAGATCCTAGAGAAAAAGGATACGATTGGATACTACAATACTGCAAAGCTGCTTGGGGTGATTCAAGAGGGTATGTTCCTAACAATATGTTAAATTTTGGTCAATCCAAAATGAACGAAATTAGAGAATATGCATTAGGTAGACAAAGTACAACTAAATATAAAAAACTTTTAAACGTAGATGAGCAACAAGATAAAACTTGGTTGAACATTGATTGGACTCCGCCATCTTTTTTAACAAAGTTTAGAGAGATAGCAATATCAAAATTAGTTCAAAGAAGATATGCGATAAATGCATTTGCAGTAGATCCAATTGCTAAAAGTGAAGAAGATAATTACTTTACCGAAATGAAGGTAAAGATTTTAATGAGAGAAGCGGCACAAAAGGCAGGTAATCAAGAATTACTTAACAGCCCAGTGTTAGCGCCTCAGCCGGGCGAAGCTCAAGACTTAGAGCAATTAAAGATGGAGGAGCAATTTGGATACAAGCACGTTATGTCTATGGAAGCAGAGATGGCAGCATCTTTAGCTATGTATCAAAATAAATTTGAAGAAAAAAGAAAACGCACAATAGAAAATCTTTTTGATTTTGGAATGGGCGGTTATACAGAATATATTGATGAAAATGGTCAAGTAAAATTAAGAGAGATTAACCCTGAAAACATGGTGTTATCTTATTGTGCTAAAAATGATTTTTCAGATTTAGTACATTGGGGCGAAGTTAGAGAAGTATATGTAGGAGATCTTGCGCCATGGTTTACAGTAGAGCAAATGAATCAAATCGTACAAAGCGTAGCAGGTCGTTTTGGTAATCCATCAAACTTTATGTATGGTACTGATTATTCTAAATATTGGAATAGATTCAAAGTACTTGTTTTAGATTTTGAATTTTTATCTTGGAACGATTATACATACAAAGAAGAAGTCGACAATAGAGGTAATGTAAGATTTGGTAAGACAAAATACCAAGACGCAACTAAACTATCTGTAACCAAAGAAGGTGTTATTGATAAAATGGGGACTATACCTAACATGATAGATTTTAGCATGAAAGGTCAAGCAGAACCTATTTTTATGCCGGTTACTCGTAAGGTAGTTTATAAGTGCAAGTGGCTTATCCAAACAGACTATATGTATGATTGGGGTATGTCAGAGAATCAAATTAGAAAACCATCATCTTGGTGGGATACTAAATTGAATATTCAGCTTTATTCTTGGAATTTTTATAAAATGCGTTTTGCTGGAATCACTGAAAGGCTAATCCCGCTTGAAGATAAAGCTAGCCTTACTTGGTTTAAATTACAAAATATGTCAAATAAGCTAATCCCTTATTTGATTAACATAGACTTAAATGCACTTGAAGGAGTTGACTTTGGTGGTGGTGGAGAAAAAATGAATCCTACAAAAGTTATGGATTTTATTTTCTCAAACTTTGTTGTGCCTTACAGATCAACAGACTTACTAAGTCAAAATCCTAATTATAAGCCTGTATCTATTGAAGCATCAGGTCAGTTAGCCGTGTTTGGTCAATTATATCAAGAGTTGCAAAACACTTTGGATATGATGCGCCAAGTATCTGGATTAAATGAATTAACAGACGGATCTACTCCAAATGCTAAAACATTAGTACCAGTTGCAAATGCAGCAATGGAAAGTACAAATAATGCTTTGTATCTATTAAGTTTTGCAGATAAACAATTAATACAAGATTTAGCAGATGCCATTGTTAGCAAAGTTCAAATTGCAGTTAAATTAGGCAAGGTAGAAGGTTACGCTAGATCATTAGGTGAAGAAACTGTTAAATTTTTCCAAATTAATCCTGATATTTCAATTCATGAGTTCGGTATCTTTATTGAAGATGTGCCATCTGACTTTGAAAGACAACAGTTAATTCAAGAATTAAACATAAGAGATAGTCAAGGATTGATAGAGCCAGAAGATAAGATTTTGGTAATGAGTACCAAAAATTTAAAAATGGCTTCTATGATTCTAGCTTATAGAATTAAAAAGCGCAGAGAGAAATTGCAAGAATTTGAATTACAAAAAATTCAGGAAGCATCTCAAGGTAATGCTATGGCAGTACAGGTTGCAGAGCAAGAGAAGCGTGTTACATTACAAACTCAATTAGAAGTCGATGTTGCCCGTATCAATGCTGAAAAGCAATGGGATTACATTATCCAAATGGGCAAGAAGGATAAAGATATTCAAGAAGCAGAAATTCAAAAAGAAGCAAAAGTTATTGCTCAAAGAATACAAGCAGATGCTAGAATAGTAGTAAGCGAAAAGAAACAATTACAAACACCAAAAACAGAAAAATAAAATGGTAAAGTCTTTATTGTCAGCAAACTTGAGAAAAGGTTTGCAAGAGGCACTTCAAATGGAATTATATCAATCTAACCTTTGGAAGCACTTAGCTAATCAATTACAAAGATTAGGTTACTTTGGTAGTCAGAAATATTTTTTAGATGAAAGTGCGGAAGAATTGACGCATTACCAAATTATCGTTGATTTTATGAATGATATGGGGGATTGCGCTAGTTTGCCTGAAATTGAAGCAATGAAGGATAAAGTTGAATCAATTGGCGATGCATTAGAAATTGGGTACGAAACAGAGCTAGATGTATTAAATATGTACAAAGAGCTACAAAAGAAAGCCCAAGAAGAAGATTGCGCAGTTGGCATTTTCTTACAACAATTCGTTACAATTCAAGTAAAAGCAGTCGGTCATTACGGAGATTTGTTAGCTAAGTATAAAGTTGCTGAATACACTAAAGAGCTTTTAGAATTTGATCAACACATTAATTAATTAAATTTATTTTTTTAATTAATTTTACATAATTTCGTAAACGAAAATCAACTATATGACAGAAGAACAAAACGGACAACAAGAGCAACAACAAGAACCAGCTAGACCAACCTATAAGGTTAGTTCTGGCATTCCAACACCGGAAGAATATGAAGCACAATCGTTTGCACCTGCACCCGTAGAGGCAGAGCCGGTTGAAGCGCAAGAACAAAGTAATGATCAAGTTCAAGGCGAGCCAGCCCCATTAGAAGAAAATCAAGCATCTTTTTCTATGCCATCATTTGATGGTGAAAGTAATGAAGGTGAAGAAGGCGAAGCCGCAGCAAACATTATAGATTGGAAAGAAGAATTAAAAAAGGCAAATCCAAAAGATATTCTAAAGGAATTGGGCTATGATGATTTTGTAGCTGAATTTGCTGAATTTAGAAAGAATGGGGGAGATGCTTACAAATATTTAGAAGCAAAGGCATTTGATTGGGAAACGGTAAATCACCAAGATTTAGTTCTTGATGAATTAAAGTTACAATACCCTCATTTAGCAGATGATAAGATTGAGAAATTATACCAAGCAAAGTATAAGTTATCAGAATATGCATCTGAAGAAGATAAGGAGGTTGGTTTAATCCAATTAGAAGCTGATGCTGAATTAATAAGACAAAAAAGAATTGTAGAACAGAAGGCTTTTCAGATTCCAGACGTGGCTAGATCGCAAGAGGCGATTGATACTCAGAACAGGATGGCAGAACAGCAAGAAATACAAGCTCAACAAGTCCAACAAGTTCAACAAGCACTTCAATTTTTCAAGGAACATGAAGCCACTAGAAACCTAATGGAAAGCAAGAGAGTTGCTATTGATTTAGGCGATAATGGTAAATTCAACTTCACTGTTGATAAGCCTGAAAATTTGATGGCAGTAGCTTTAGATTCAGAGAAATGGCAAAGGGCAATAGCTGTTAATCCGCAAGAGGCAGATCCAAGCAAATTGATTCCAGATGTCGCAAAATTGCAAAAAATTGCATTAGTAGCTTTGAATCCAAACTATGAAAAAGACTTGGTGAACTATGGCAAATCATTAGGATTGAAAACTATCGTAGAGGAAGGGCAAAATGCTCGCAGACCTGTCGGTAGCACACCTGCCCAACCTAATGAATCATTCGCCGAAGCTATTAAAAACAGGGCTAAGGTGGGTGTATTAGGCAGGTAAAAATATTTTACCACAATAAAAAAATAAAACAATGGCAAGCATAGGTGCAATTAGTAAATCCTACGTCAGCTCTATTGATCCAGTATTAGATACAAGAGAGATCAATAAATTAGTGACTGACATTCAAAACGAAGATGCTCTTACAGACATCTTATGGTTAGGCGATAGAAAAAAACCAATCGCAACTGGTCAACCTTTGTACTACACTTTTGTAAACGAAAGTTTATTTAAGTTGTTAGATACAACTGGCGGTTCAGTAAACGGTTCTGGTACAACTTCATTAAACTTCACTTGTACAGCAGCGACTTCAGGTCAAGCTCGTAAAGATGATTTAGTGTTGGTTCCAACTGGTGCTATTTCTGCAATCGTAACTAACGTAGTAACAACTTCAGGCGTTGACACAGTTTATATTAAGACTGTATCTGGCGCTAACGCTACTTTAACTGCTGGCGACAAATTAAGTTTGTTCTCAGTAGCAGTAGGTGAGAACTCAGTTTCTCAAAGTAACTTACGTTTCGGTTTAACTAAGTATACTAACAAGTATCAAATCTTTAGAGAAATCTCTAAGATCACTGACGTTCAAAACGCAGCAACAATCGAAGTAGAATTTAACGGTCAAAACAAATTTATCGTTAAGGATCACTTAGAGAAAGCAATCCGTTTGAAAGGTCAAATCAACGCAGCATTTATTGCTGGTGATATGTCTGTTACAACATTCAGCGATACTAACCCTATCTTAACTGATGCTAACACAGAAGGTTCAAATGGTGGTGGACCGGTACAAACAACTCGTGGTTTGAACAAATACATTGAAATGTTTGGTTCTACATTAGTTAATGGTACTTTAGGTACAGTACAACAAACAAACATTGATAACGCTTTAGACGTGTTAATTGCTAACCGTTCTCCTAAAGATTATTTAGTGTTTGGATCAAGTGCAGCTAAGCGTGCGCATGATACATATTGGAAGGCTTTAGGTTCTTCTGGTGTTCAATCAGTTCGTATCGTTGTAGACGGTAAAGAATTAGATTTGACAGTAGATAAAGTATCTTACGGCGGATTCCAATTGCATTACATGGCAATGCCAATCCAAGACCAACCAGTGTTGTTTAGCCAAACAACTATCAACAAGTCTGTTTACTACATCCCGTACAACAACAGAGTAAAAGTTGAAGGTGGTGGGTTTGATTCTGCAATGAGAGTACGTTATGTACCAACTCAAACTAAGTATGGTAATGACATGATCGGAGAAATCCATACAGGTGCATTATCTCCAGTTAACCCTAACGGAGATGCAATGAACTGGACATGTTCTTGGACTACTGCGCAAGGCCTTGAGTGTTTGGGAGTACAGCATTTCCTTCGTCAACAAGTTTTGGCATAAAATTTGCAACAATTATGAGAGGGTGGTTTCGGCCACCCTTTCTTTTCATAACTAAAACAACAAAAAATGCAAACAGTCGGAAAATTTAACACAATTTCTGAAGATCTGATGAAATCAATCCCACAACTAGAGGTAGGTCAAGCGGTTACGTTTGAAATGCTTACAGGGGTTAAAAACAATGATCCAGATGAAAAAGAAAGACAAAGAAACCCAGTGCTTTATCCAAAAGCAAACATTCCTACAAGAGATAGAATCAAAGATCCATACTTAGCCAAGCAAGGCAAAGATGCGTGGGTAGAAATCGTGGTAGCGGATTATTGGGATAAGGAAAGACCTATTGAAAGACTTTTTGTACCCGGATTAAGTGATGGAGTTACTAACTTCCAATTTGGAGGTAAATTCTCATTAGTCGGTGGTAATCAAAGAGATGAGGAGTTGTACGAGTACTTAATGATTACAAATTTCAATCAAGATTCAATCTTAGGCGAAGGTAGAGATACAAGCAAAATACCTTTATTTAAGTTGGTAAATACAAAGGCAGCAAGCCAAAAAACCTTGACAGGATTTGCTACATTGAAAGAAGCAGTAAGCATTATTTCTACATTGACAGCAGCAGAAGCAAGAAAAATTGGCGCAGCTCTAAACTGGAACGAATTTACTGATGATGATGCTATTTTGGCTGAAGCGGCAAACTTGGCAAGATCAAATCCAGAAGAATTTTTGAAGGTTTATAAAGATCCAAATTTAGAAACAAAGGCAGCCATTAGAAAGGCTTTAGATACTAATATTTTAAATTTTGACATGGCAACCGGTAAGGTAAACATAGGCAGTCAGGAGATTACAACTATTGCAAAACAAGACAGAGGTAATGTAACTGATGCTCTAACACAATTCATTTTGTCCGCTAAAAACGGAAAAGAAGTCTTGGAAAACATCAAGAGTCAGTTAAAATAATTTAATTTAATTTTTAGCAAAAAAGCTCCATTAAAAAAATAATGGGGCTTTTTGTATTTGTGTTATTATTTATTGGTATTTTTGATAAACGTTTTTTTATGCCTTTAGTAGAAAATTTTACCGCCACACAATATGTAGCTACTCCAAATTTACTTGTATTGGATGATACAAGCACAGGAAGTGATGCAGGTATTACAGTAAGATATGTTTATTTGCAAAAAGCAGATGGATCATATTTAGTTGAAGAAGGAACAACAACTAATTATGAAATATGGACATTGGCTTCTGGTAATACAATTAGTTTAAATGTTTTAGATAAAGATTATGCATTAACAATTACGGTTGAGTGGAGAAGTAATAGCGCAGTATTATATAATAAAACTGTGTCTTATTGTTTTTCAACTTATGCTAAAATATATAATGTAAAATTATCAAAAGCACAAGTATCAAGTCCAAGTTTGTTAGATAGAGATAATTGGTTAAGTACAAAATGTAATTTAAATACATACATTGATGCAGCCGATAACGCTGTCGCTTTAGGTGCAGGAATTACAATTGCGCAATTATCATTAAACAAAGCAAAATTTATTATTGATAATCCTAAATTAGTATTCTAGATGCCAACGACAGCAGAGGTAATTGATATAGCAAGAGTAACTGTTGCAGTTGTTATAAAAGCAATTGAACAAAATCAAGAAAATGATCTTGAATTGCCTAATAAAATTCGCATTGAAGCAAATGCATTAGAGTGGGTGAACACAACAGGATACACAGGAATAAATTTAAATGGATTTACAGACTATGTGTATGGAATGTGCGGTGGGTATGCGTTTGAGGCTGAAGCATTGATGGGTGTTGCTGGTGTTGTTGTAAATCCTTCAAGTGGTGGCAACGGAAGATTCCCAGAACAATTTGGCAAATTTGCTAGTAGTGGTTCTGTTGTAATTTCATTTAGTCAAGCGTTAAATAAATCATTGTTGTATGCGAGTAGAGGTGGTATTGATGTTGGAGAAATTATAACATCAGGTGTTCCGGTTTTAAATCAAGTTAAATGGGATAGTGCAACTGCAACTTTAACGGTGGCTTCAGCCGTTCCGTTTGTTACAGGAGAATATGTTAAAATATTAGTGTACTAAAACACATAAAAATAATCAGATGGCAATACAAGGTCTTTTTACGGGTGAAGTAAAAATAAGAGAATTAAATGGTGTGTTAATTGCCGCCAATGGTGTTGTAGATTCTGTTGGTAATATTACTTCAGGAACAGCCGGTACTTCTGGTTCATCTGGCACTGCTGGTACTTCCGGCTCTGCTGGTACTTCTGGTTTTGCAGGTACGGCAGGTAGACTTGTAAATAATTTTGTAGCAACAGCAGGACAAACTACTTTTTATATTCCTAGCGGATATGATAATGGGATGGTGGATGTTTTTGTTAATGGAGTAAAATTATTCCCAAGCGATTTTACAGCCACAGATGGATTTAATGTAATACTTAATAATCCTTTAAAAGTAGGCGATAATGTAGAGATAGATAATTTTGTATCTAGCTATGTTTCTTCTTCTGGTTCATCAGGGACGGCAGGCACCGCAGGAACTTCTGGAACAACTGGTACTTCAGGTATTGGTGGGGATAAGTATTATACAATATCTGTATCTATTTTTACATTAGGAACTGGTGGATATCTTATGGTTTCTCCCGGCTTATCATACTCTCCTGCTCAATCAATTATTGTAGTACATGATAATACTCACTTTCAAGAATGTGAGGTAGTTTCTTATAATGTTGTTACAGGAGAATTAGTATTTGGTGATCCTAATAGAGTTGTAGGCGGTGGAACATTCTCTAATTGGGTAGTGAACTTAGATGGAGCTTCTGGTGGTGATGGTTCTTCTGGTACAAGTGGAAGCTCTGGTTCAAGTGGTAGCTCTGCTACAAGTGGTACTAGCGGTACTACTGGTACTTCTGGTAGTTCAGGAAGCTCAGGTTCAAGTGGCTCTAGCGGTTCATCTGGCTCAAGTGGTTCAAGCGGTTCTAGTGGTACTTCCGGCTCCTCCGGAACATCTGCAACAAGTGGAAGCAGTGGTTCAAGCGGTTCGTCAGGTACTTCAGGTATAAATGGTACTTCAGGCACAACAGGTACTAGTGGTTCATCAGGTACAAGCGCAACTAGCGGTACAACTGGAACTAGTGGCACTTCGGGTACAACAGGTACATCAGGTCTTTCAGGAGATAGATATAGAACAACATCTACTACAACATTTACTTTAGGCAATGCAGGTACTATAACAATAGGAACACTATTGGGATATAGCCCTGCTCAATCAATAATTATAGTTTATGATGCTTCAAACTTTCAAGAGTGCGAGGTAGTATCATATGATGCAAATACAGGTTCTTTAACATTTTTAGCCCCTACTAGAACAGTGGGTAGTGGTACTTATAGCGCATGGACAGTGAACTTGGATGGCGCGAGTGGTGGCGATGGTTCAAGCGGTACTTCTGGTACTTCTGCAACAGCAGGTACATCAGGTACTTCTGCAACGGCAGGCACCTCTGGTTCAAGCGGTACAAGTGGTACAACAGGCACAAGTGGAACAACGGGTACTTCAGGAACAGCAGGAACAAGCGGAGTAAGCGGCATTTCAGCAGGACAGACTTATTATTTTAACCAAAGTGCATCTTCTGATGTATCTCCTTATAAGGTATTAGCTACCGAACCTTCAACAGCAGCACAGCAAACTGTAACTGTTTCTGGGGTAAGTTCAGGATCAACTGCTTTAGTTAGTTCATTTCTAACTCCAGAATTAGGATTTACCATTATACCGGGCGGAGTACAAAGATTTCATTTACATTTTCTAAAACAAGCAAATGGTAACGCTTTTGAAGCATATGTAACAATAGAATTAGCAAACTCTGCGGGCGTTGGTTATGGTACAATAATACCTACAAATGCTTCAGAAGTAGACTTTTTAGATGCTTCAACACCGGTTGAGGTACTTACAGACTTAGTGCTTCCAACAACTGCGATTCTTGATACAGATCGCATTATTGTAAAGATTTACGTTACAAATTTTGGATCAGGAACTCACAATATAAATTGGTATACCGAAGGATCAACAAACTATTCTTATGTAATAACTTCAGTAGGTCAAATAGCAGGCACTTCTGGTTCATCAGGTACTAGCGGATCAAGTGGAACATCTGGCGCAACCGGTTCATCAGGGGAAACTGGTACTTCCGGTTCTTCTGGAACAAGTGCAACTAGCGGTAGCTCTGGTACATCTGGCGGCACTGGTTCGTCAGGCGAAACTGGTACGTCAGGTACTAGCGGTCTTTCAGGTACATCAGGGGCGCAAGGTACTTCTGGTTCATCAGGCACTTCGGGTAACGCAACCACTTCTGCAAGAGCAGTTCAAGTATTTACTGCAACAGCAAGTCAAACAACTTTCACTGTAACCAATGGTTATAGCGTAGGAATGGTAGATGTGTTTGTAAATGGAGTTAAATTGGTTAATGGCGTGGATTATACGGCAACCAATGGTACTACTGTGGTATTAACAGATGCTTTAACAGTTGGTCAGATTGTTGAAATTGATAACTATTTGACTGCATTTTTACCAACCAATGCACTTAGAACAATAACTACATTTACTGCGACTGCTGGTCAGACCACATTTGCAGTTACATATACTCAAGGGTTAATAGATGTATTTTATAATGGTTCTAATTTAGCTCAATCAGAATATACTGCGACCAATGGTACAAGTATAATATTAGCTACTGCTTGTCAAGTAAATGATATAGTAGTAGTATATGCTTATTCTTATGCAGTAGGAGCTTATAGTGGTATTGCTGGTAGTGGTACAATTAATACCATACCAAAGTTCACCGCATCCGCATCAATAGGAGATAGTGCAATTACAGATGATGGAACAACTGTTACTTTAGTATCTAGAGCTTTAGCTGGTACAAGTGCTACGTTTAATAGTAATCAAGCATTAACTGTTGTTGGCACAAATTCAACATCTGCAAATAATACTATAACTGGATATTCTGCTGATTTATATGCAGTTGCAGTTAGACAAAAAGGTGCATCTGCTGGTATAAGTGGAACTAATTTTATGGCACAAATAATAAGTGCAACGGGTGCTGAAGGATTAGAAATATATACCCCAAATTCAAAAGAATTAATTTTAGGCACAAATGCTACTGCAAGACTTACAATAGGCACTACTGGTGCTGCTACATTCTCAAGTAGTGTAAGAGTTAATAATGCAAATGACATAGCAAGATTAAGTGTATTTGGAACTTCTGGTAATCCATCAATGACTGCTGATACAAATAACTTATTTTCAATTACGGGTAATTTAGGGCCACAATTAAATATCGGTGGTTATAATGGTGCATCTTATGGTATGTGGTTACAAGTTAAAGATGCTAATAATAGTAATATTAATTACCCTATTTTATTACAACCATTAGGAGGATCAGTTGCAATTGGAACTGCAAGTCCAAGTGCTTTATTACATTTAGCGGTTGCAAATGCAGCAGTAGATGGAACGAAAGGTGTAAAAATAACAAATCCTGCTGGTACAACAGTGATGCTTGAGTGTGGAGTTAGTAGTGATTCTTTTGTAGGAACAACAAGTGCAAGTGATTTTAGTATAAGAACAGGCAATTCAGAAAGAATGAGAATCACATCGGGGGGTAGTGTATTAATGGGAATTGGAACAAATTCTGCAAGTGCAAGATTAGCACTTGATGCAATTGGTATGGCAGTTTATGATGGTGGTAATTATAGACAATGCTATATGAATGGTAGCACAATGGCATGGTGGAATGGTAGTAATCAAGGAACTTTATCAAGTGCAGGGGTATGGACTGATGCATCAGATATTTCTATTAAAAAAGATGTTAAGGATATTGAATATGGCTTAGATGCAGTATTAAAGTTAAAGCCAAGAAGTTATAAAATGAAAGAAGATAATTTAGAACAAGTTGGTTTTATAGCACAGGAAGTTGAAGAAGTAATTAAAGAATTAGTATCAACAGACAATAGAGGTATGAAGGGATTATCTTATGGACAATTAACTGCAGTTTTAGTAAAAGCAATACAAGAGTTAAAAGCAGAAATAGACGAACTTCATAAAATTGTAGCTACAAAATAATGCCATACGTTTATAGACATATCAGATTAGACAAAAACGAACCGTTTTACATAGGTATTGGTAGTGCTAAAAATTACTATAGGGCTTATGGAAAAGATAATAGAAACAAACATTGGCATAATATTGTAAAAAATACGAATTACGAAGTTGATATTTTGTTTGATAATCTTGATGATGACAGCGCAAGGGCAAAAGAAATAGAATTTATTAAATTGTATGGTAGAGTTGATTTAGGAACAGGATGTTTGGTTAATTTAACAGATGGCGGAGATGGCTGTTTGAATAAAATTATAACTAAAGAAGTAGCAAAAAAGATGTCAGATTCTCATAAAGGTAAAAAACATACTGAAGAATGTAAAAAAAGGCTATCAGAATATCACAAAAAAAGATTGCAAGACCCAGAAATGCTTAAAAAGCATAAAGAATCAAGAATTGGCATAAAGCATAAAAATCCAATGTCTTTGGAACATAGGATTAAAATATCTGAAAATAACAAAAATCGTGTTATTACTGATGAAACAAAGAATAGGATGTCTAAATGTAAAAAAACCATTATTTTACAATACGATTTAAACGGTAACTTTATCAAAGAATGGGAAGGAATAATTGATGCTGTTAAGCAATATGGGACATCAACAAATATTACAAAGTGTTGTCAAGGTAAATTAAAAGAAGTATGTGGGTATATTTGGAAGTATAAACATCCAGAAAAGGTAGTTAAAAGAAAAAAACGTAACGAATAAAACAAAAGTAAAATGCCATCATTAAATACAGGTAACGCAATTTTATCAAATGCAATAGCAGTAAATTCATCTTATAATGTAGGTATAGGAGGAGCAGCTTCTGGTAGTTATAAATTACAAGTTACTGGAAATGTAAATGCAGATAATTTTATTATTCAACCAACTGGTTATGGTTTATTGGCCTCGTTATCAAGAGATTTAACTGGTTCAGGATTTGGTGTATTAAATTTAAGAAATGGTTCAAATGGGTTTATTCAACCAGCTGCCTTATCAGTAGATAGAACATATACATTACCAGATGCAAGTGGTACAATAGCCCTTACAAGTAACCTATCTGCTTACTTACCTTTAGCGGGTGGAACTTTGACGGGTGGTGTAACTTTTGCGGGTGGTGTATATAATTTTATTGGTGCAAATAGATTTTTTGCTGCTGCAAGCGGCTCTATAAATTATTTATATACTGGCTCAACAAATCTTACAATTCTTAACCAAGCAGATACTGCTACATTATTTACATTAGCCAATACTGGTGCTGCTAATTTTTCGGGTAATATAACGGCAAGTGGTGGTATTATAGTTTATGGAAGTAATAATTCAGGCTCACCGGCTGCATTAGGAACATCAACTGCAAAATTTCAGTTATTGAATGGTGGCGTTTATGGAATGGTGGCAGACGTTTTAACAAATGGTAATACATATTTACAAAGCCAAAGAACAGATGGAAATACGGCTGCTTATAATTTATTATTACAACCATTAGGTGGTAACGTTGGAATTGGAACGAGTAGTCCAAGTCAAAAGTTGCACGTTTTAGGTGGCGCAGCAAATACTCAAACATTAGTTTTAGAATCTTCAATTGCAAATGCAAATGCTTATGCTGTTTTTAAAAGTACTGCTAAATCATATATTACTGGATTATCTTTTGACTTTTCAAATAGTTATATAATATATGATGAAACTGCTGCTGCTGCAAGAATGGTAATCACATCGGGGGGTATGGTTGGGATAGGCTCAACTGGTTATTCTAATTTTAGGCTACAAATAACTGCAGCAACATCGGATAGTACAGCTTTTGCATTAGGGATAGCAAACTCAAATGTTCAAGATTTGTTTTATGTAAGAAATGATGGATTAACAAGTACAGGAACAAGACCAAATTCACCTTATAACAATACAACAGGAGCAGGGGCAAATGCAATATTTGCTAATGACGGAACTTTACAAAGGTCAACTTCATCAATAAAATATAAAACCGATGTAAGAAATTATGATAAAGGCTTAGAGAAGGTAATGCAATTAAGACCTGTTTATTATAAAGGCAAAAATGATGGAGATACACAATATGCAGGTTTAATAGCAGAGGAAATAAATGATTTAGGCTTGGTTGAATTTGTACAATATGCAGAAGATAAAACTCCAGATGCCATTTATTATGCAAATATGGTATCTTTATTAGTTAAAGCAATCCAAGAACTAAACCAAAAAGTAAACGAACAACAACAAACAATAAACTCACTTATTAATAGATAAAGATCATGGGCAAAACAAGGGATACCGGTTTTTTAAATAATTGCGTCTTTACAGACTCCTCTAATAATGTGGGTATAGGTGCAGCAGCCAATGCCTCATTTAAACTACAAGTAACAGGAGCTACTAACCTTACTGGTGCTTTAAGTGGTACAAGTGCTACGTTTAGTGGTCTTACGCAAGATGCAGTACAGACAGTTATAAGAATGTCTGGTAGAAATGCATCTAATCAAATTAAAGCGTTAGATTTTAAATTAACTGCTGGTACTCCTTTATGGACAATTTCAACTGCTGCAGAAGGAACAGATGCAGGATTAAATATTATGCCTAATGGAACATCTGGCTTAGCATTAGCTTATACCGGTGCTGCTACATTTACACAAACAGGAGGTTCTTTTTTAATAGATACCAATGGACAAGTTATTTCTAAACAAGCATTAGACGTTGCAACGGCAGGTGGAAGATTTACGGGTCAAAGCAATAGAGGTTCTTTAGGTGCTATTCATATTGAGCAAACAACAACAGGAGCAGATGGAGGTTATATTGATTTTAGAACATCAAATAGTGGCTCAACTACTCCTACTGCTAAAATGCGTCTTGACGCTTCAGGTAACGTTGGAATCGGAACGAGTAGCCCTGCAGGTAAATTAGATGTTTATATTGGTGCATATCAAAATTTAATATTTAAAGCTGAATCTACATATCAATCAAGTTTAAGATTTAATGAATCAACTAATGGTCCAAGATTATATAGTGATGCTCAAACTGAAGAGTTTAGAATGCAACAATCATTTACTAGTACTGGATTTTTAAGTTTTTATACTGGACCTACCGAACGAATGAGAATCACATCGGGGGGTTTTATTAAGGCAAGTAATAACGGTAGTTATATTGGAGTAAATGGTGCGTATCACGAATTTAGAAATACAAATACAAGCGCTACTGATAATGTTGCAATAATCACTGTATTAGGAAGTACAAGTAATAATGCATCTAATTATCATTACATAGCAGTCACAGATGGGTCAGACAGAATGTTTGTTTATGGTAATGGAAATATAGTAAACACTAATGGTTCTTATGGTACACTTGCATCTGATAGAAGATTAAAAGAAAACATCGTATCTGCTACACCTAAACTTTATGACATAATGAGGTTGAATGTGGTAAATTTTAATTTGATAGGTAATGAGGACAAGCACATAGGATTTATAGCACAAGAAATGCAGGAGGTATTCCCATCTTTTGTATATCAAAATGACACAAGAAAATATGATGATGACGGAAACTTAATAAGTGGGTATGAAGATTCATTAGGTTTAAAGGTTGGAATGGAGTTTGCTATTTTGACAAAGTGTATTCAAGAGCAACAAGCACAAATAGAAGAATTAAAAGCAATGATTGCAGCTAAATAATGTTAAATTTGTAGTATGGCTTACATTTATAGACATATAAGAATTGATACAAATATGCCTTTTTATATTGGCATAAGCAATACTAATGATGAATATAAGAGAGCATATTCTACATACGATAGAAGTACTCAATGGAAAAGGATTACAAACAAGACTGAATTTGAAGTTGAAATTCTAATTCAAGAATTGACTTGGGAGGAAGCACAAGCCAAAGAAAGAGAGTTTATATCATTATATGGCAGAAGGGACTTGAAAACAGGTACGCTTTGTAATTTAACTAATGGAGGCGAAGGATTTGATGGTTATAAATTATCAGATGCTGCAAGACAAAAAATGAGTAATTCTCAAAAGGGTAATACAAATTGGAAGAATAGAGTTGTTACTGAGGAAATGAAAAGAAAAATATCTTTAGCCAATACTGGTAAGAAAAGGACTGAAGAACAAAAAATGTATAAAAGGTTAAAATATTCTGGTGTTAATAGTGCTAATTATG
The DNA here is from genome assembly GCA_964646395.1 of uncultured Bacteroides sp. Lineage (GTDB taxonomy): Bacteria > Bacteroidota > Bacteroidia > Bacteroidales > JACABE01 > JACABE01. Next base: position 15,510 of record CAZYEM010000001.1, on the reverse strand, counting down.
GTCAGAAATATAGCGAAGAAAGAAAAAAGAAAATGTCTGAATCAAAGATTAAACGAGCAATTTTACAATTTGATTTAGATGGGAACTTTATAAAAGAGTGGTCTTCTAAGAAAGAAGCTGCTAAAAATGGATATAATGAAAGCAATATATGGAAATGTTGCAATGGCTTAGGTAAAACACATAGAAAATGTATTTGGAAATATAAAATTTAAAATAGTATGAAGTATTTTTTTATCAATCAATTAGACTGCGTTCCACAAGACGGAAATTTAACTGACTTTGTTGTGGTTGCACATTGGTCAAGAATCGCAAATGAAGTAGTAAATGATAAAGAATACACCGCAAGTGTATATAGTACTCAATCCTTCTCAAAGGATGATGTTACAAACTTTATCCCTTATGAGGACTTAACTTATGAAATCGTTTGTGGTTGGCTTGATGCTTCAATAGATGTTGCAGCTTTAGACCTTAATTTAGATGCTCAAATAGAGAATCAAGTTAACCCTCCTATTGTGGTACTTCCGCTACCTTTTTCTAACCCATAGGAAATTTCAAGTATTTAACTATATTTGTATATAAAATAAAAACTAAAAAAATGAACCAAGAAACAAAACAACTACCGGTACCATCATTGAACGCTGAACAAGTTCAAGTATTAATGAATTATGCTAATGAGCAATTGCCAACAAAATATGGCAAAGAGATACTAGGATTTATTGAAAAAATAGCTATTGAATTAGAAAAAGCAAAAGAAGTTCCTGTTGAAACAGAATAAAAAATAGAAAATGAGCAAAAATACAGTCCTTAGTGAAATACCTAATGTATCAGGCATAATAAAGCAAGTTGGTACAAGTGGTTTTGCAACTGCAACCCCTAATGTGGATTATCAACTACCAATTAGCTTAACCACATTTGGCACAACTGGACCGGCTACTTTTAGTAGCAATGTATTAAATATACCTATTTATGGATCAAGTGGTACTACGGGTACTTCAGGTACTAGTGGTAATAGTGGATCTTCTGGATCAAGTGGTAGTAGTGGATCTTCTGGCTCGTCAGGCTCAAGTGGTACTACGGGAACATCAGGATCTTCTGGCTCGTCAGGATCTTCAGGATCTTCAGGTTCATCAGGATCTTCAGGAACTACCGGTACAAGCGGTACTACTGGAACTTCAGGAACTACTGGTACTTCAGGTACAAGCGGCATTAGCGGGGACAGATATTTAACATCATCAGCTACTTCATTCACATTAGGCAATGCTGGAACTATTACTGTCGGCGTTGGATTAGCTTATAGTCCTAGTCAAACAGTTATCATATCTTTTAATCCTAGCAACTATCAAGAATCAGTTGTAACATCTTATAACAACGGCACAGGCAGTTTAGTATTTGGTGCGCCAATCACAACAGTTGGTTCAGGCACATACAATGCATGGTTAGTAAACCTAGCCGGTGCTAGTGGTGGCGATGGTAGTTCAGGGACTTCGGGGGCAAATGGCACATCGGGAATAAATGGCACATCTGGCGCAAATGGTACAAGTGGCTCAAGCGGTTCAAGCGGTTCAAGCGGCTCAAGCGGCTCAAGCGGAGTGAACGGAACAAGTGGCTCAAGCGGTTCAAGCGGTGTAAATGGGAATAACGGATCTTCAGGCACAAGCGGTGTAAATGGGAATAACGGATCTTCTGGAACAAGTGGAGTAAACGGAACGGCTGGTATTAGTGGCACATCTGGCGCAAATGGCTCGTCAGGTACAAGCGGCGTTTCTGGCTCATCAGGTTCTTCAGGAGTAAACGGAGGTGCCGGTTCGTCAGGTACAAGTGGCGCGCAAGGTGGTAATGGTACAAGTGGTGTTTCGGGTTCGTCAGGTACTTCAGGTGCAAACGGAGGCAATGGTTCTTCAGGCACAAGTGGGGTAAATGGAACTGGATTTAATTCTATTTCTCCAACAACTGCAGGAGCTGTGCTTACAGCCAATGGTACATCTAATAGTGCAACAGCAAATACAGGAGTAACAATTAGCGGTTCTAATCTAACTGCTGCTGCATTTTTTGAAAGTTCAGATATAAGATTTAAGAATGTATTAGAAACAAATCCATCAATAGACTTACCAATAGATGTAATTAAATTTACTAGAACAGATGATGATAACAATGCAGTAAGATATGGTTATTCGGCTCAACAAGTGCAATCATATCTTCCAGAGGCAGTTTCAGGTGGTGAAAAGTTATCCGTAAATTACATGGATGTTCATACATTAAAAATAGCAGCATTAGAAAAACGTATTGCAGAATTAGAAGCTAAATTAAAATAAACATGGCATATAGTGACTTAGCAAATAATCAAGGTGTATCTTTTAATAGCTTAATCAGTGGAGTGTCTCAAGGATACTTTAGTGCAAAAACTACTATACCCTCTACCAACAAAATGGCTACAAAGTCTGCTTGTAATACGTATGTAACTGTAAACCCCTCATATCCTTCTTTTGCAGCAAAAGCAGATAATCAATTAGTTGTAAAACAAGATTTACAAAATAATGAAGCCACTTTATACATTACAAATAATTTCTTTACAGGAACTATAACAAACGTTACAGTTAATGGAGTTAGTATTACAGGTGCTTCATTCCCATTAGATATAGGTAATGGCACAACAGGTTACACTACACAAATAGGTACATACGATATATTGGTTTATTATGCAGATGCTACTAACCTTGACAATTATATGCGTATAGAAGATTCTGAATATAATACTGCCTGTATAGATGGATTTTCTTCATTAGGTCCAGGACCTTATTATGTAACATTCTCAAGTCAAGTAATCAATACAAGTGTTGGTGTTGTTATTGAATCTGGTGATGGAAATTGTTAGATGGCGCAGTTTTCCCCAATAGTTGCCATTGATGGATCTTGCCCATAAAATCTTTTATTTTATCTATAACCATTTGTGCAGTAATTGATTTAGTGCATTCAAATTGTCTTTCAGTCCCTTTATGATCAGGACACCAATTCCAATCTCCTGCGTTTAATCTATGCCTATTAAAGCAACCACTACACTTTCCTTGAGGTGCAGATACTCTTATACAATCTTCCATCTCAGCAAAAGGTTCAGAAAAACCACTAATAATAACGGTTGGGATATTTAAAGACCAAGATAGCCAACTTAAACCGCTCCCTATACCTATAAAGAACTCCGATTTAAGCATTTCTTCCATAACTGACTCAATACTACCATTCGGGTGGACAACTACGCCATTTGGGGCTATATTGCCCATATAGTCAACGCCTTCTTTGGATATAAGTTTAACCACATATCCTTTGCTAATCAAATAGTCTACCACTTCTTGCCATCCTTTTGGATTATTCCAATATTTAGCTTGTGCGGTAGAATGTATAGCAATGACTACTTGCTTAATTTTTTCAACAGGTTTTATCTTTAATCTAGGTCTTACCTCCTTGTACTCTAACCCTAGTATGTTAGTAGCAGCCTTTTGCATTGAAATTGTATGAGGCACTTCAGGTTCTTTATTTTCATCATAAAACCACCCGACTCTGTATAAAGCATATACGTTTTGAACCACATCACCCGGACTTACAAATTCTAATTCAGGGTAATCAAACATATGATTCCAGAAAGTAGATACAATGACATGGCAATTATGTTTCTTTTTAAACTCCAAAGCATATGGCATCCAAGCTAAAGTGTCCCCTAGTGATTTACTTTCAAGCGTTATAAAGACTCTCTTGCTTTCAAGGTTTAGCTTGTTTTCAAATATCAAATTACCTTGATCCCATATTTTAACCTCCCATTCAGTAAACCATTGTCTATTTAGTTTTACCCAATTATTAACATCTAAATGATTATTATAGACACAATTACCATTTTCGTAAAATTCAACATAAAATCTTTTGTCTAAAAGAACCTTATCTCGTTGGACATCATTTGTATAGTCTATTCCTTCAATGTCAACTTTGTTATCCTTTTTCAAGTCAGCCATTAACAACTCTTTAACCTTGTAGTTGTTTTCTTTTAAAAAGTTATAGAACTTAACTTCAAGTATATTGAAAGATGTGCCATTTGTGTAGTAATCTTTTTTGTCTTTAAATTTGGTTACAAATGATAAGATAGCATCTGTTTTGGCTGATAAAAAAGCAGAGCAATATGAATCTTCTTCATAAGACAGGTTAGTGTATTTATAGACTACAAAATCATTTGTATCTAATTCCTTTAAATTGTTGTTTATTGTTGCTTTAGTAAGCTGGTAGTCGTAATTGATTATGTTTACCTTCTTATAGCCTAGTTTTTTAGCCAATTCTATTCCATTACGCATTAAGGTATACACGCAATACCCATGTTCTTTTTCAAATAATTGGTACTCTTTTTCTCCTTTTTTATTTGTAAACCAATGATAATATGCCACATTGTATTTAGCAAATTCACTCTTAAACAACAAAGGATTCTCTTTTGTATAAATAACATAATCACAAAGCTCTTGTGCATCTTCCTCTATTGGAAAATTCGCAGACAAAATGATATTCGTGTTTAAACTAGATAAGCAATTTTTAAGCAGTTGTTTCCTGAAATCGTTATTAGGGTGGGCTAAAACAATTGATACAGAATCCTTATCTTTTTTAGCACTAACATTAATTCCTTTAATCTCCAAGTATGGATTATCTACAAAATGTTGTATTATAATAGGCTTTTGCTCCTTAATTGGTAGTTCAAGTAACTTTAAATAGGCTTCTTCATGCCTTAATCCAAAAATCAATGAATTGTTATCGGTAGGTACGTTGTAATTACATTCTAAGGTACTTAAATCAGTATCTATTGGATTAATATACTTATCATACATACCATCATATTGAGGCAAATTACGGGCAATAATGGGCAGTTTGTAACCAATAGCTTCACGAAGTACCAATGGATTTAGCTCCCAAGTAGAATTAAACATAAAAATATCAGCCGCAGACATAAAGGTAGATATATCAGTCCTTTCCCCCCACACTTTCACATTGCTAGGTAAATCCTTCATTAGTGGCTCCCAATAGTCCATAAAGTTCCCCGCTTGATTGCCGATAAAATGAAACATCATATCAGGGTACTTACGAGCAATTTCTAACCCTTCAGCTTGATTCTTGCCCGAAGTCCAAAGCCCTACATTTATAACATGCTTCTTCTTTAAATCCATGCCTAAATCCTTCTTAGCGTGTATTTTTTCTATCCATAAATTAAGCTTTAAATCTATTGGGTAAGGTATGGTTACAAACTTACTATCCATCCCTGCAAATATATCTTCGTGCCAAGAGGTGCAAAAAGCATACATATCAGGATGGTATCGTTTACTATCAAGAGGTCTAAAATTAGAGTTATGACAAGTTTCTACTATGCGCCAAGTCCTATCATTGCAATACAATTCATTAAAAAGTGTGTCATTGCCCATTGATTCTGGCATTTCATCCAAATGAACAATATCTATTCCGTTATCCCTAATTATATCCATAGCTCGCATTTTGTCGCTATCAAGACTATAAAAGTTATTACCCAATAAAGAGATTATTTGATCCCTTTGTACCGGGAATAACTTTCCATAATCCTCGTATTCCACAACAAAAATTTCAAACGATTCAGCATAGTCAAGTAAAGTTTGAATACGTTTAAGTACAAATTGAGGCATACCGCCCGTTGAGATATGCGACATTAGATATAATATTTTCATAATCCGATTTTAGTATTCAGCAAATTTATATTAATAAATTTAATTTAAAAAATTAATATAAAAAAGTTAACGTAAAAAATCGCATAAAAAATATCAAACATCAGTATATTTGACATATGTATAAGAACATATTTATAGTCGTATTATTGTTTATCATTTTTTTAATGACAAAATCTGCTATTTCTTTAAAAGACATACAGCCTGTCGTAATAGAAAAGGTAGATACTTTAAGACAAGATACCACCATATATAAATGGAAGAAAGGAAAAGACATAGTGCATGATACTACAATATACGATACAACAATCAGTTTTCTAAATGTAGATACCAGCGCTATTTTAAAAGATTTCTTTGCCAAGAATGTATTCAAAGATACTTTATCATTACCAGAGGGAATAGTAGCTATAAATGACACTATATCACAAAACAAGATATATGGCAGAAGTTTTAACGCTAGCTTAACACAAAAAACTATTGTGAAGGTAAGAGAGATACGCACGCCACCGCCACCACCAAAAGCATCATTGTATTGGGGAGTAATGGCAACAAAGCAAGAAAACAATTTTGGATACGGAGGAGGCTTGATTTACAAATCAGCTAACAAAGGAATTATCCAATTAAATATTACTAACAACAAACAGTTCCAATTAGGATACTACTCTAAAATATTTTAACAATGGCAACAACAAAAAAGACAGATGAAAAAAAAGATGTAAATGTATCTGCAAATCCATTGCCGGTCAGCTTTAAAGATTTTGTCAAGCATCCAAAAGAAGCAATTGCATTTTTAGCTATTATAGCTATGGGATATTTGTATGTAGATATAAGAAGCACATTCCAGACAAATGCAGATAAGCAAGACAGAAGGGTTGATAAAGTGGAAACAAGATTAGACGCAGTGCAAGATGCATTGAGAAGAAGCGATTCATCAGGCGCAGTAACGGCATCTCAATTAAAAATGTTAAATGATTTAGGAGCTATAAAATCCCTTAAATAATGAAATACTTAGTATTCATATTTTTATTTGGTTGTGGTGTTACGGCTCAAGGTGTAAGTGAGGAGTCTAAAGAAGATCAAGAATTGGATATGCTTTTAAAAAAGGCGCAGTCCAATATCCAAGTCCAAGCCACATTGCAAGATGCCGCTACAAAAGAACAAAAGAAGATAGTAACGCAAACTATAAGCCAAATAGTAGGATTAAAAGAAGAAAACAAAGAATTAAAAATAGAATTAAATGAAACTAAAGCAAAGTTTGATAGCATCAGTCTTGATACTCTTGTGCCATACGTCTTATTGCCAGTACCCCGTAAAAAGGATATTTAGAGGTGATTCGGTGGTTATAATGAAAGTATCACAAGCAGATACAATCAATATGCTTTACAAGTTTTATTCTCAAAAAATAGATTCACTAACCGATTCAGTAGCAATTAAAAACAAAACAAATGAAGAACTTTATAAAAAATTACTTGTTAAAAATGATACAATCTTTTATTGGAAAGGTAAATACGAAGCAAGTAGAGAGCTTTATACCGGATACAGAAATATCAACTACGAAAAAGAAGAAGCGTTCCACCTCCTCCAAAAAATCATCCTCATCGGAGTTATAATTTTACAATTCACACAAATAGCAAAATAATATGAAACAATTTTTTCAAGAAGACAATGGCAGATTTAGTATGAAGCGTTTATGTGGTTTATTATGTGTAGTAACTTTATGTGCTACCATGTACCACAATAGCTTTAGTGAAGAACACATAGCTCCAAGTACAGTACTTGTAGAAGCGGTATCTTTGTTAGCCTTTGGCACTTTAGGCTTAACATCAGTTGAAAAGATATTTAAAAAGAAAGAAAATGCCGAATAATGAAAAAAGAGCATTACTTATAGGGGCAACCCTCTGGGTAATATTATTGACATATTTTACAATTAAAATGTTATAAAAATGAAAGACCAAAAAACGTTGGAGAGAATACAATTGCTCCACCCTAAATTAAGAGAAGAAGCGTTAACTATGTATGATGAGATTGTTGCAGCTTTAACAGGCACAGCAGCTTGTCGTTTTGCTTACACCCTAAGAACATTTGCAGAACAAGACGGATTGTTTGCACAAGGCAGAACGAAGCCGGGTGCTATTGTTACTAAGGCTAAAGGCGGTCAGTCATATCATAATTACGGGTTAGCTATTGATATTGTTTTGTTAGTTGATAAGGATAAGAATGGCACTTTTGAAACTGCAAGTTGGGACTTAAAGACTGACTTTGATGGCGATGGCAAGAGTGATTGGCAAGAGATTGTAGCTATTTTTAAAAGATATGGCTACGAGTGGGGTGGCGACTGGAAGTTTAATGATGCACCTCATTTCCAAAAAACACTTGGTAAATCTATTGCAGAATTACAAGCATTACATAAAGCAGGTAAAGTTGACAAGAATGGTTTTGTATTAATCTAATTATATATGTGTAAAAAAAAATAATTAATTAATTGAAATAGTTAGTTAATTTTATCTAAATATTAATGGTTCTAAAATGGATATACAAACCGAAATAAGCCTGATGGATCAAAGACTATCAATTATGGAAAATAAACTTGATGATGTTGAGTCAAAATTAGACTCAATGGATAAAAAATTGAATCAAGTAATAGAAGCATTAATAGGCAATCCTTTGACCAAAAGTAATGGTCTTGTAGAGGATGTTAAGTCAATGAAAGAAAAGGTTGACGACCACGACCAATCCTTAAAAAAAGTAAAATGGTTTTGGTTAGGTGTTATTTCAGTAGGTACTGCATTAGCTATATTAATACAATTTGTTTTAAAAGTTTTTGGTTAATTTTTTTTTGGTTTATAAGCGATAATTGGAGGACTTAAAACGTCCTCCTTTTTTATTGCTTTCTTATCGTAAAACTTTACTTTCTGTTGTTCATTGCTATTAGCAGAAACGACTAATTTGCCATTTTTTGTTGTTCTCTTTCGCATATCTTTTCTTTTAATTCTTTAATTTCTTGGTTAAGTTTTTTAATTTTTTCTCTTAATACTTCAATTTCACATTCAAGTATTGTGGACTGTTTCAGTTCATACATTTTTTTTAAATTTACTTATAGTTATTGCAATTAAATAAATAGTTATAGCTAACGGAAGGGATATTAAAATAAAATATAATAATTCATATATGAAAATAAGTGTTTCTTTAATCATTTTTAAAAATTTTAATAAGTTGATAAATATATTTATTTGCTACTATACAAAGTGCAAAAATCATTATTTTAACTATAATTTCTAGCCATTCAGGTAAATACATTTTAAATTGTTTTAATTTTACTAATAATTTCTTTCATTGCTTCTTTTTCTTCTTCCGTTTGTTCCTCAGGTTGAGCAAGTATTGCTTTTACTTCACATTCATTTTCCCATTTGTTAATGTACTCTAATAATTCAGCATACGCTTCATCCGAATACCAAGAAAAATGATATACTCTAGCCAATAGCAATTGTCTTTCAAAAGCTGGTAATTCTCTAATAGTTTGTGTTTCCATTTGGGTTATTTAGTTTGTTTAAAAATCATGTCTTACGACTAATACATGAATTCTACCTACTTTATTATGCTTTATAACTTCTGGCAATGGCAAACCTGTTTTAATTCGGTATTTGATTGCTTGTTGGGTTATTTTTTCATAAGGGTTCTTTTTGTTTAGTCTAAAATAATCTCTATCTACTTTGTCTGCATACTCTTGTAGGCTAATTTGTTTGGTTTTCATACTGCTTTAATTTTTTTTGTAGCAAGTTATATTCTTTAGTTAATGATACTATTTCATCATAATTTTTTGATCTTGCTATCTTTTTGTCTATTTGTTTTAGGTTGTTTTTAATTGATTTTGTGTACTCGTCTTGTTTAAATAAGGCAAATATTTTTTTTAACACATTTTAAAATTTATATATTTTAGTTTCTTTACGGCATTTTACTTGCCAATCGTTGTTGTTTAATTCGTTAAAGCCAAAATTTAGTTTAGAGTGTGCTTTTTTAAGCACCAATCCTTCATATAGGTCTACCTCTACTATTTCATTATATAGTTTAGTAAATCCACCCGTATATGTTGGGGCTTTGTATATGTTATCTATATTGGTAAAACATATATGTTCATAGCTTTCTACTCCTTCAGGTGTAACTATCATTCTATTTGACGGGTATTCTTCTTCAAGTAGTATCAGTCTATCTGCAAGGGTTTCACCTATCAGGTACATATCTTGCCATACAAGGACATCCCATATAATAAATTTGTCTTTCTCTTTAATTCCATTTTCACCTATCTTTCCTTTGTTTAAATATTCTCCCGCATAGACATACCATTGGTTAGTTTTAGCTAATTGGTTAAATTCAATGTTTACATCTAAATTACTTAATGGATTCTTATGCCTATTATATACATAAACATCATCTCCATTGGTAAAAACAAGGCAACAAGTTCCATTGTACTTTGGTTGTGCTAGGTACTCCTGACCTTCAAATTTATGCAATTCGGTGTGCGGTATTTTAAATTCAGGTCTTGGTGGATATATGTAATTAAAATTCAAGTATGGTATCATATTAAAAATATTTGTCAAAAATTTCATTAAAAACAGATTCTCTATTGGATGCTTGACTATTGATTTCTTCAGCAAAATCTTCCCAATTGTTATCAATCATACGGACATTCCAACTATCTGCTAATGTTTCCCACATTAGGATAAAATCTTCCATATCAAGGTATGGCAAAGTATCATTCTTAAACATATGATACATAGTTTCTCTTAACATTCTTGTTTTAGTTACTTCAGGCATAATTAATCATTTAATTGGTTTAACAATGTATCTGCTAATTGAATAGACAATTCAGCAAGGGTTACTTGGTCTGCTGGTTTATTTAACGTGTACTTTGATATTAATGCTTTCATTAGTTCCGTAGCAATAAATTCCCTTTTAGTTAATTCGTTCATTTTTAATCTATTTTTTGGTTAGGTAATTGACATATTCTTACTTCGGTAAATGGTATACCGTCCATATCTTCACTTGCAAGTGTATCAATGTAGAAATTAAATAGGTCGGTTTCATCCCCATTTTCATCACAAGCGGACAATACAACATAATCGTCATCATTAAATTCATAAAGCGCTTGTATTAATTCTTTAACTTTCATTTTTAGTTATTTTTTGAGTTTATTAATAATTCATCAATTTGATTTTCTGCTTCATCTCGCAATTCCCATTCCTCACTATCAATTACTTCCCAATCGCAATGTTCTTTACAATCAGGGCATAGTTCGTGTGCTATATGGCTTCCATATCCACAACAAGTATTTATAAGCATAACTTTATTTTTTAAGTGCTACAATAGGGTTAATTAATTCAAATACTGCTTCAGGACTATCATACTGCATCAGGCGGTCAATACTTCCTTTAGTTACTGAAAAAGTCTTTTCTCCACTAATCAGGTTACCTTTATCTTCTTCTTCAATATCAGGACAATTAAGTATCAATTCACTCAATACTGCGCCATATTTCTCAACTAGGTCGGCATTGAACTTGTAAACTACATTCTCGGATAATAACCCTTCAAATTGGCTTAAAATACCCGCTTTAGTTTCATCTACACTAGTGTACTTATCCATTACTATAAACATACAAGTAAAACCGGCTTCATCTTGTATCTTAAAATTATCAGGTGTGCTTTTTACTTGTCTATATTCTTTCATAAACAAGTCTTTGCCTACATTTTTAATGTCGCCTTCAATCATTTTAAGCTCTCCCGTTGCGGTGTCAATAGCTTGTTTAAGTTCTGCATACCTTTTAACCTTATCGGTTAGTAAAGGCGCTTTAATGACCTTCTTGTCGGTCTTTTTAATTGTTTCTTTTACTTTTGTTGCGGTTGCAAACAAGTTTGTTGTGTTGTTCATTTGTTAATGTTTTAGAATTTAAAAGTATAAAACTATTTTGATACTGCAAAATAATTTAATTTAATTATTATTCAAATGGGTTAATTTCATAGGCATCTTCCGTCCATTCTTCGGCATCCATACGTTTGTACATATCTTTTTCATCATCATATTCGACTTCGTTTCCCCATTCGTCTACCATTTTTGGCTCACCTACTTCGTGGTTTATATGCTCACCTTTGGCGGTTAATCTTCCGGCAAACCATTCACCTGTTTCCATATAATAGAGGTCAAAAATAAGGTCGGGATACATCAAAGCTACTTTTTCAACATAATCTATCGGACTGCACCAAGAGGTTGTAAAAACAATAGACATACCATTTTCATCTTCTTCTATTATTTCGCTATCGTGTGCATCCGTTCTTGTTCCCCAATTATGATATCGCCAATCGTACCAACCACAATAGCCATATTTTTGTATCCTTTCGGCTTTTACTTCATCACTTATCCCTTCCATTGTATTAAGTTCTTTGGGCATAGGGATACATCCGTCCATAACAAATATATCTACATCCATTCCACTTTTAATGATTGACTTTTGCTTGAACATTTCAAGTTGTTCTTTGTCCCCACTAATTTGTAGGGTGTTACTGCACCAATTTGGCATAAAATTTAGTTTTATAGTTTATTGTATAAGGTTATATAATCTACATTTTCATCACTTAATTTTTTAAGCAAATCAATGTCGTTGTTGGTTATTCCAAAAATTTCGTTTCCAAAGTTTAATGCAATTTCTTCTTCAAGCATTTCAAGGGTATATGATAAAGAATATACTTCTTCATCATCATTCCAAAATGTTGGATTTATATTGTTTTTAATATAAGTTTTGCAAGTTGGTGTTAAATTTGTGTGGCTTTCAAATGTTAAATTAAATCTCATAAATTTTTATTTTTTAGTTTTAAGATATTGTATAAATGTTTCAATGATTGCATCATATTCTTCTTCATTCAAATTTTCTTCAGTCATTAAATTATCAGGTTCATCAATCCAACATTCATATTCATCATTTTCTTGCCATAAATCGTCTATATTTCTATCTACTTCTGCATAGTACCTGCCATTCCTTTCAACTATTTCAATAGTAATATAGGCATCATAAGTTCTTTCAAGTTTAAATTCTTTCTTCATTTCGTAGCGTTGTTCATCTTGTAATAATGTTGCGTTGTAATCGTTCATAAAATTTAATTTAATTGTTCTAAAATGTTAGTTTCTTTTTGTGTTTCATATACCACTTTATTGTAGTAAATATCAATTACAAGGGCGTTGTAATCAATTTTTAATTGGTCGCATACTGCATACCAATCGTTTATATTCCTGAAATCATCAGGATAAATTGTAAGAAATTTTTGTTGCATAAAATTTAATTTAAAAGTTTAAAAATTGTTGTGGTATGTTAGTATTAAGTAGCTTATATCCTTTAGGCTTGTACTTGTCAAGTTTTTCAACCAAAGTTTTTTTGAAAAAATCGGGGTGTTTTTCCCACATATCTCTCAATGGTAATTTAAAGGTTATTGTTTGGTATGCAATTTCACTGCCATTATCAATCCCTATTAAAATAGCTTTCTGCATCTCTTTATTTAGTTTTTTAGCAATGGCATCCTTTTCTTTTTTGGATGCTATTTCACAAGCTAATTGGTCTAAAAAATCCCATAAGGTAGTTCCATTAGATTCACAAAATCCTTCTGCATCTCTAATTAGTTCCCTGCTTATTTCAGTTCCTTCGTGGTGGTAACTACTGCATCCACCTTTACCCGAATTTTCGGCATATCCACATTTAATCCCATTTACCCAAATGTTACCGACAAAGCATAAAGTTTCTTCACTCAATCGGTCATAGTGTTTAAAGTTTTTTAATTCAATTTTCATAAGATTTGTTTGTTTTTTTGTTTATAATTATTGTGCTAAAAATTCATATTGTTTTGCCTGTTCTAGCCTTATTTTAAGGGTTTTTAACTTGTTTTGCGTGGCATATATGTTTTTAAATTTGCCTAGCGTAATTTGGCGTTCTATTGCCCTAATTTGGTTGCGTATGTGGTCGGTCTTTTTCATTATAGCAAATTAAAGTTAATTATATTATTTTGATTAAGCAAATTAATTTTCATCAAATTTTAATATTGTTAAAAAAGTTACCGATATTATGGCTATAATTACGGCATATATTTTGCCATTTTCAGGCATTGCCAAGCTAATTAATATCAGGCATCCGAGCATAAAGCAAAGGATATAAAAAGCTATTTTGTATAGTTTATTTTTCATATTAATAATTTTGAAATAATTGAATATAATTTGCATTTACTTCGTTTTCTTCTCTATAAAAGGATGCACCATTGTCAAGACTTTCATCTAGCCATTTATCTACTTCTTTACTGCTATTGGTGTCTTTTACTTTATATGCCATTACCATATAAACACTTTCGTGTTCAATCGTCCAAAGTGAATATTTTTTCATTGTATTAAATTTTTAAATAATATTAAAATAAATTTCGTTTATATCTCTTTCAAATTGCGTTGGCTCGTCCCAATTATTAAGTATATCCAATTGGTAACCGATATGAATTAACTCAATTTTTAGGCTTCTACATTCATCTTTCGTGGCTTCTCTACTTTCCATTGCATAGAAAGGACTGCATCCGGCGTGTTGTTCATTACCCGAATAGCATCTCTTTGAGGTGTTGTTCCAATTTAATTCTGGAAAATAGGCATATAGGTCGCTATTTCCTTCGTGGTACAAAAATTTTACTTTTACTTGCATTTGATTAGATTTAAATTTAAAAAATGGGCGGTTATACGTTACCGCCAAACGTCCTTTGGGGTTTATATTTTATTAATGATTTGGTACTTGTTTAGTAGCTTATAAATATCGTATTTGCTTATATCTACATTTAAAACGCTTTTAAATTCTTCTGCTAATTTATTTGCTTGAATTTGTTGCGGTTTAGGTTCAAAATCTACGGCATAGCTTTCTACTAAATCTCGCTTTTGTAGGTCTGTCAATCTTGTGCGGTATTGCTCTTGTTCATTAATGTAACCTTCTTCAATTTGACAAAGTACATTTATTTGAAATTTGTGTCTTATTCTATATTCGTTTTCCATATCAATGGTTTCGCTTTCCACGAATTTAAATTCCACGATATCGGCGTGAATATATATATTACCCGAAAAATAGTAAACTTGCTTTGTATTTAAGTCTATTTTTCTTTTGTTCAAAATAGGGGTTTCAAAATCAATTAATGGCACTCGGTTATTTGATACGTTTAACGTAAACCAATTAACCCTAGCAAGTTCATTGCCGTCCTTAAAAAATACTAAACGGCTAATTTGTTTCCCTTCAAAAAAATAAGGGTTAAAGTAACTTGAGTTTCTTGCGATTGTTGTAGTTGTGTTTTTCATTGTTGTTTTATTTTGTTTAAGCAAATTGAGGTTTTTAAAAGTGGGGCTATATTTCAAGCCCCTTTTATTAATATGATTGTTTAATATATTTAATAGCTTCCTTTAAATGGTTCATTCGGTTTGTCAATTCTTGTATCAATTGTTTTTTTGCTTTTACTTTGGTCGGAAAATAATTGTAGTTGTCAAATTTTATTGTCTCTCCTAGCAAGTTAATTGGGCTTATTTCTTCAATACTTGAGTACATTCCGTCATAATTGATTTTAAAAATGTTTTTCATGTCTTTTTAATATTTTGATTAATTAATATAACACAAAGATAAGACGTAATTTTGATACCGCAAAATAATAAGCTACCATTCATCAAGTTATATTACCGCTTATCACATTCTAACCAATACCAACACATCCCCCTAACCACATACATACAACTGCCTGACCTGACCAC